>CAIYWF010000273.1 GCA_903929845.1 uncultured Chlorobiaceae bacterium
CATGATTTTTTTATCCATATCATCAAGCCCCTCCTCATCAATTTCAAGACAGTCAAGGGTTTTTATAGCAATATCCCTGGTTATCAGCGATACACCATCAACCTGTGCAAAATCTCTGGCTCGCCTGAGCAACCTGTTGGCAATACGGGGTGTCCCCCTTGAGCGTCCGGCAATTTCCGATGCAGCTTCACTATCGATACCGATACCAAGAATACCTGATGCCCTGATAATAATACCTTCAAGAAGCTCAGGCGCATAATAGTCAAATCGACTGTTAATCCCGAACCTTGCCCTGAGGGGGGAGGTCAGAAGTCCGGAACGAGTTGTGGCTCCGACAAGAGTAAAGGGCTCGATACGCAACTGGACAGCCCTTGCAGAGGGACCACTGTCAAGCATGATATCGATGCGAAAATCTTCCATGGCTGAATAGAGATACTCTTCCACCGTCGGCGGCATACGGTGAATTTCATCTATAAAAAGCACATCTCCTTTTTGCAAACCAGTAAGAAGTCCCGCAAGATTACCTGCCTTATCGAGCAGAGGCCCTGAGGTTGACTTGATACTGCTCCCCATTTCAGAAGCAATAATATAGGCAAGTGTCGTTTTACCGAGACCAGGTGGTCCGGATAATAAAACATGGTCGAGTGCATCGCCTCGCATTCTTGCCGCTGAGATGAATACTTTGAGGTTATCGGTCAGCCGCTGCTGGCCGGCAAAATCATCCATACGGAGCGGCCGTATCTGCTCATCAATCCTCGATTCGACTGCGTCGGGGGGAGTATTCAGTAATTCTATTCTCAAACAGATAACATTACAGGTTGAACGGTCATAAGGCAGTAGATTCAGAGCTTTATTCGCGGATCTGCTACTGCATAGAGAACGTCAGCAAAAAGATTGCCAAGCACTATCAGAGAACCCGAAATAAAGGTGTTGGCAATAATCAGCGGATAATCCCTTGCAAAAATAGCCTCTACCGTTACTCTTCCCATTCCTGGAAAAGCAAAGATTACCTCAATAAACAAAGCACCGCTGAAAATAAAGGGCAGCGAACTTCCCATAAGGGTAATCACCGGCAACAGAGCATTTCGAAGTGCGTGCTTAAAAATAACGATATTTTCCGGTAACCCTTTGGCCCTGGCGGTACGAATATAGTCCTGTCTGATAACTTCAAGCATGCTTCCCCTGACATAGCGGGCTATACCGGCAGCCCCGTTGATGCTGAGCACCGTCACAGGCAACACAAGATGCCAGAACCGGTCAAGCACAAACTCAAACGGGCCGAAGCCCTCAGCGCCAATTTCGTTCAGACCTGAGGCTGGAAAAAGAGGAAACTTCAGGGCAAAAAGAATAATCATCATCAAGGCAAACCAGAACTCCGGCATTGAATAAAAAAAGAGAGCGGTTACTGTCAGAAATCTGTCAAGAAAGGTGTTCTGGCGAATCGCAGAGATAACTCCAATAAGAATGCCAAAAGTAAAATTTGCAACAAGGGTCAATAAGGCGATGGTCATTGTTATCGGCAGAGCGCTGGCAATAACATCGAAAACCGGCTGTTGGGCTCGGCTGAAACTTCGCCCAAAATCACCTTGCAGCACATTGGCAAGCCATTTCACATACTGGACAGGTACCGGATCGTTAAGACCATACTGCGCCCTGATCTGTTCGGCTACGTTTGGACTGATCCCTGGCTGGATAAAAAAAGCCGCAGGATCACCGGGCGCAAGCCTGATAATAAAAAAAGTAAGGGTCAATACTCCGAAAACCAGTGGTATGGCAATTAAAAACCTCTTGAAGATATAAGTCAACATTATGAGCGGAATCCCTATAGATAATTCATTGAACTTAAAGATAAGTAAAGAAAAGGGGTTTCAATGGTGATTATTTGTTGCCCTTCTGTTGCTCTCTACAGCTTGAATCTTTTTTGAACCAAACACCAGGAGCAACAGAGTATTCTTTAGCAGGCATCATTATGATTAAATTTTTTTAAAGAAATGAGTTTGTTATATTTTTTATATAGGGTAAGTTTGTTTTTGCCAAAATTCTCCTTACTCATTTATTCCGCTCGCCCACACTTGATGCTTCATTGATAAATGGTTAAAGACTGGTTTCATTTTAGAGAGTCGGTCATATAATTCCATAGTATTTGTCATGTTTCTCTTGTAATTGTTGATAGTATAATTTTTATGCCAGCTTTTGCGTAAAAATATTTCGCCTCGTTCTTTTCAGTGAGTGCATAATGTGCTACATGTATGCTTTTATTTTAAAACAATATAAACGGAGTGGTCATGAGAATAGACAAACGACTTGGCTCGTCCAGTAGAAAGAAAAAAAAATACGGAGTAATATTTCTTCGCTGTTGCATAGTACCGCTTATTGTTTTATCGGCTAAAGAAAGTTTGGCTTTGCCGGTTTTTGCTCGAAAATATCATACCGCATGCTCCACTTGCCATATAGCGTTTCCTGTTCGAAACGGCTTCGGTGAAGCATTCCGAAATAACGGATATCGCTTCCCGGATGAGGCCGACGAAGAGATGGTTAAGGAAGAGCCGATAAAGCTCGGTCAGGAGGCCTATAAAGATGTCTTCCCCAATGCTATCTGGCCATCTGATCTGCCCAATATGCCGTCTCTGGGTTTTCTTGCCAAATCCGGAGCGACGATGCAAAAGAACCCGACTCCCGGAGACCAAGGTAAACCCAATAAGTACAGCGGAAATTACAAAGATGTGCTCATCAACTCCGAAATTGATATGTTTTTTTCTGGAACAATAACCAGACAGTTGAGCTATATAGGCGACTTGGCCTTTGATGGCGGAACCAATGGGCAAGATGCTACTCCGACAACCTTGGGACGCCTTCAGTTTGTCTGGACATTCAAACCCGGTTTAAGTATGGCGTGGGGGACTGTCGGTTTTCCTGAGCAGTTTGATTTGATATCCGCTCGAGCTGGCACTGACCTGAATGGTTATGCCGCAAGCCTGCCGAATCCCAACAGGGGGGTTGAATTGAGAATAGCCGGAAATACCGGAAGCATGGGCGGATATTCGCTACTTGCAGGTATTGGAAGGAATTCGGAGGCCGGTTCTTCAGATGCCGTTTCGGGAAATATTGGAGATACAAGATTTGTCAGAGCGACTTATAAAATCGGTGGAAACGGCTTGATGAGCGGGGTTGGAGGAACGTATGGTGTTCAGGCTTTCGGTTTGGATAACTCTGTAACGTTTGGAATCAATTACGTCAACTCTGGTCAGGGTGTCAGCACGGGTTCAGAAGACAATATTGCAGGTCTCACCAAAACAGCATACTCCGGTGATGTAAGAGTTAATTATGGTACTCTGCGTGCTGTTGGCCAGTACGCCCGCTTTAATGAGGTACTAATGCCCGATGCTGACGGTACAAATTATGGCAAACGAACAGCACTCTCTCTCGAAGCGGATTACTGGGAATTTCCCTGGCTTTTTGGAGTCATGCGTTATGAGCATTTACAGGATGATTTAAACGGCAAAATCGACAAGGTTATCTCTGGAATTGGCGCCTTGATCAGAGCTAACTTTAAGATCGGGATTGAATATGTTGCCGTAACTAAAACGATAGGTAATGACCGCAGTGATATTGATCCAGTTCGTTTTTCAGCATTTGATACTGCAGGAAACTCAATAAATCTTTATACCCAGGTAGGC
>CAIYWF010000274.1 GCA_903929845.1 uncultured Chlorobiaceae bacterium
GTCTTGCCATGATCAACGTGACCGATGGTTCCTATATTTACGTGGGGTTTATCCCTTTTGTAGGACTCTTTTGCCATAACTTGTCTCCGTGTCGGTTATCTGTTATTGTTTGTAATAATTAAAACTGATACAGCCTGTGCTTGCCTATTCCGAATCCTTGCTCACCCTTTTCTCCTGCAAAGCTTCCGCAATACTGCGAGGAACTTCACGATAACAGTCAAACTCCATCGAATAATTAGCCCTTCCCTGACTCATCGAACGAAGGTCGGTAGAGTAACCGAACATTGCCGAAAGTGGAACCTTGGCGTTAACAAACTGAGCTCCGGCCCTTTGCCCCATACCTTCGATATGGCCACGACGACTTGACAGATCACCCATAACATCTCCGAGATACTCTTCGGGTGTAACGACCTCTACCTTCATGATCGGCTCCAGCAAAACCGGGTTAGCCTTTTTGGCTGCACCCTTAAAACCAATTGAACCAGCAATCTTGAATGCCATTTCCGAAGAGTCTACCTCATGATACTTACCATCCAAAAGGGTAACTTTTATATCCTGCATCGGATAACCTGCAACAACACCGCCTTTCATCGCCTGCTGTACACCAACATTAACTGCTGGAATATATTCTCTGGGAATAACTCCACCCTTGACGGCATCGACAAACTCATATCCCTTGCCCTCCTCAAGCGGCTCAACGCGGAGAACAACCAGACCGAACTGACCTTTACCACCCGACTGACGGACAAATTTACCCTCAAACTCCACAGACTCTCTGATCGTTTCACGATATGCTACCTGAGGTTTACCCACATTAGCCTCTACCTTAAACTCACGTTTTAGACGATCAACCAGAATCTCAAGATGAAGTTCACCCATACCAGCAATCAGCGTCTGACCAGTCTCATCATCAGTCTTTACCTTGAAGGTAGGATCCTCTTCAGCGAGTTTAGCAAGCGACATGCCGAGCCTGTCAGAATCACTCTTGGTTTTCGGCTCGATAGCAATCTGGATAACCGGCTCAGGAAAAACCATTTTCTCAAGCACCACCGGATGGTTTTCATCACAAATTGTATCACCAGTCCTTACATCTTTTAACCCTACTGCCGCCGCGATATCGCCGCAATAGACACAATCTATATCCTCTCTCTTGTTGGAGTGCATCTGAAGCACCCGACCGATACGTTCTTTTTTGCCAGTCATGGTATTGAGCACATAACTGCCAGCCTTGAGGAACCCGGAATAAACCCTGAAAAATGTAAGCTTTCCAACAAACGGATCAGTAGCAATCTTGAATGCAAGCGCGGCAAAAGGCTCTTCGTCATTCGGCTCACGACTGACTGACTCTTCTGTACGCGGGTGATGCCCCTCGACAGCTCCAACATCAACAGGAGAAGCAAGGTACTCGACAACCGCATCAAGCATAAACTGAACACCCTTATTCTTGAAGGATGATCCACAAAGCACTGGAATAATAGTGACCTTGAGCGTCGCCTGGCGCAACACATCCCTCACCTCTTTTTCGGTAATATCTTCACCGTTCAGATATTTTTCCAGAAGCGTATCATCATGCTCTGAAACCGCCTCAAGCATATTGATTCTCCATGTCCGCGCCTCATTCTGCAGGTCATGCGGAATTTCAACTTCATCGTAGGTACTACCATCTTCTTTATTATAGATAATACCTTTCATCCTGATGAGATCAACGAAACCAGCAAAAATCTCGCCTTCGCCAATCGGTATCTGAAGAGGTACCGGATTGGCACCAAGTCTTTCCCTGATAGCCTTGACCGTATCAAAAAAGTTTGCACCGGTCCTGTCCATCTTGTTGATATAGGCAATCCTCGGCACGCCATATTTATTTGCCTGTCGCCATACTGTTTCAGACTGAGGCTCCACTCCGCCTACCGCGCAAAAAAGGGCTACAGCACCATCAAGCACACGCAAGGAACGCTCAACCTCAACCGTAAAATCAACATGGCCAGGCGTATCAATAATATTAATGCGATGGTTAATACCGGTATAGTTACCGAACTTCGGTATCCAGAAACAGGTTGTCGCCGCAGAAGTAATCGTGATACCACGCTCCTTCTCCTGATCCATCCAATCCATCGTCGCACCACCATCATGCACCTCACCCATCCGATGCAGACGACCGGTATAATAGAGAATTCTCTCTGTTGTCGTCGTCTTTCCAGCATCAATGTGAGCCATGATACCGATGTTGCGCACTTTATCTAAATCAACCAGCCTCGCCATAACAAAATTTTAGACCTTTTATTCTACACTTTAACAAACCCTCAGAACCTGAAATGCGCAAACGCCTTATTCGCATCAGCCATCCTGTGTACTTCATCCCGCTTTTTAACTGAAGCGCCCTGCTCATTAGCGGCATCCATCAGCTCAGCCGCAAGCTTTTCCGCCATGGACTTACCACCACGTCTTGCAGCATACATCTTGAGCCATCGGAATGCAAGCGCACCACGCCTCGACGCCTTGACTTCCATAGGAATCTGATACGTAGCTCCACCAACCCTCTTGCTGCGAACTTCAACGACCGGCGCAATATGCGACATAGCCTTGCGATACACCTCCAGTGGATCTTCGCCACTCAATTTTTCAGCAATGATAGCAAACGCATCATAGACTATCTTTGTAGCAACAGCCTTTTTACCATCAAGCATCACAGCATTTATAAAACGAGCAACACTCTCATCCCCATAACGGAAATCAACACCGATTCTTTTATAGCCAACTTTTTTGGGCATGTTCTTCTCTGAGTTTATGATTCGACTTATCTATCTCTTACCCTTACCCTTGACAGGAGCCGCAACGCCAGCCTTAGGCTGCTTGGCACCGTACTTCGAGCGACTCTGCTTGCGATCAGCAACACCGGACGTATCCAGCGAAACACGCACAATATGATACCGCACACCAGGAAGATCCTTTACCCTGCCGCCACGAATCAGAACAATTGAATGCTCCTGCAGATTATGGCCTTCTCCTGGAATATATGCCGTGACCTCAATCTTGTTGGACAACCTTACACGCGCAACTTTCCGCAACGCAGAGTTTGGCTTTTTTGGTGTAGTCGTATAGACACGCGTACAAACCCCACGCTTCTGCGGGCATTTTTCAAGCGCCGGTGACGCTGTTTTTGATACTTTTACACTTCTTCCGAGCCTGATAAGCTGCTGAATCGTCGGCATACTGAAACTCTCTTTCTTTTTAAAAAACCTCTGATTACAAAAAACGAAAATTCCTAAAAATCCATAAGGACAGACAATGTAAGTGAATTATGAAAAAAAACAAACCCTAAATTAATATATTTCTGTTCTTCAAAGAAAATAAATCATACCTCAAATCCCCTCTCTTCTGAGTCGGCACAACACCTGATAACATCGGCTTTCAGACTCCACACTTATCTGGTGAAGCGATTCGACCAAATAGGCGGTCAACGTCGTCTTATTGCCTTGGCCATGACCATGCTTCACGTTTTTTCATTAAAGAGTTGTAATTTATCGTAATACCAATTCTTGAAAAATCGTGTTAACTCGTGATTCTCAGCGTTCATCCTATTGGTTAACTCAAACTAAACAAGGGAAGAGTTATGAAGAAAACGTTTGCATTAGTAGTTGCGGCCGCCCTGCTGGCTTTTCCGATACTGGCCTATTCTGCTCCAGTCAAAATCGGCTTCATCAATTCAATTACTGGCAAAGAGGCTCAGATCGGGGAAAATCTCACCAATGGCGCCACTATGGCAATTGAGGATTTGAAAGCAAAGGGTATTCAGGTCGAGCTTGTCAAGGAGGATGATGGCGGTGACCCCAAAAATGCACTTGCCGCCTACGAAAAGCTGGTAACCCGTGATGCGGTTATGGGCGTTGTTGGTCCCTACACTTCAGGTTGTGCCAATGTAGTTGCATCAAGGGCTGACCAGTATCAGGTGCCACTGCTTGTTCCTGCGGCTGCCAAGGAGGAGATTACCATGAAAGGGTACAAGAATGTTTTCCGTCTGAATGCTCCTGCAAACGTCTACTCCAAGGTACTGATGGATGCAGTCAAAGCCTATAAGCCAAAAACCATTGCGTTTGTCTATGCTGCCACTGATTTTGGAGTATCAACAGTGAAAACTGCTCAGGAGAATGCACTCAAGATGGGTTTGAAGGAGGTCGCCAACGAAAAGTACCAGCAGGGTCAGCCAGACTATCGTCCTTCACTCTTGAAAGTAAAGGCACTAAATCCTGATCTTGTCTTTCTTGTCTCTTATGATGCCGATGCTATTCTCCTGATGCGCCAGGCAAAGGAGATAGGCCTTGCCCCAAAGGCTTTTCTCGGTGCAGGCGCAGGCTATACAACGGCTCAGTTTGCCCAGCAGACTGAAATATCCAACTTCGTTGTCTCTGCCACTCAATGGACGGATGATGTCAACTGGACTGGCGCCGCTGATTTTGGCAGTCGCTACAAGACGAAATTCGGCAAAGAGCCATCCTATCATGCAGCCTGTGCTTATGAGGCAATCAGAATTATGGCAGAGAGCGCTTCAAAGTCTAAAAATCCAGCTTCACTTCGTGCAGCTCTCAAAGCCGGAAGCTGGAGCGGCATTATGGGATCGGTAAAATTTGCAGATTACAGCGGCTTTACCAACCAGAACAACCATCCGATGCTGGTACAGCAAATTCAGAACGGCAAATATGAAACGGTCTATCCTGCTCCGTTCAGCAAGAAGAAGCTTGTTTATCCGTTTAAACGATAAGATGACCAATGATGACGCCTCCGGCAATCGTGCCTGAGGCGCTTTTGCCTCTGGAAAAGTTTCATTACACAAGGAGAATCACTATGTCATTTCTTCAGCCACTCCTGTCAGGCATCCTGACAGGAGGAGTTTATGCTCTTGCGGGGATTGGTATGTCCCTTGTTTTTGGTGTGATGAACATCAGTAACTTTGCGCATGGTGATCTCATGATGCTTGGTATGTACCTTGCTTATTTTGCCTTTACCCTGCTGCATATTGATCCATATCTCTCGCTTGTGCTGATTATTCCAACAGCCTTTCTGTTTGGGTACGTGCTTGAAAAACTCTTTATCAACAGGGTAATCAATCATCCCCATCAAAACCAGATTCTGCTGACCATCGGCCTTGGTTTGATTATGAGTAATACCGCGCTTCTTGCCTTTACCAGTGACCCCAAAATATTGACAACATCCTACTCAAGCAGCGCTTTCAATCTCCCGGGAGGAATTTCAATATCGGTGCCGCTTCTCCTCTCATTTCTTATTACCTGCGTAATTATTGCGATTCTCTACATTTTTCTTTCCAAAACCACAACAGGTATGGCGCTGAGGGCGACGAGCCAGAATCGTGAAGCTGCGCAGTTAATGGGTATCAATGTTGCAAAAATGAGCGCCATTGCCTTTGGTCTTGGCACTGCTCTTGCAGCAACGGCCGGTGCGCTCATTGCACCAACCTACTACATCCATCCACTTGCTGGTCACAGTTTTCTTTTGAAGGCCTTTACCATCTGCGTCCTTGGTGGTCTTGGCTCAGTTGTCGGGGCAGGTGTCGGGGGGATTATAATCGGTGTTGTAGAAGCTATGTCCTCTACCTATCTCTCCTCTGACTGGAAAGATGTTGTGGTCTTTGTACTTTTTCTGGCGGTACTGCTTTTTCGTCCGCAAGGGCTGTTCGGTAAAATGGGAGGCCAATCATGAAACAGATCACTCTTGTAACGATTCTTGCAGCCGCAGCCATTGCGCTCCCTCTTGTCATTGGTGAGAACCCATACATTACTGGCATATTGATCTCCGTGTTGATGATGGCCGCGCTCTCTTCTGCATGGAATATTCTCGGCGGGTATGCCGGGCAGTACAGTTTTGGTCATGCCGCCTATTTCGGAGCAGGCGCTTACACCACCATGATTTTGCTGACGAACTACTCAACTCTTAATCCATTGATTTGTATTGCAGTAGGGATTATCGTAGCCTCCATCATTGCGCTCATTACCGGTTCTATTGTTTTTCGTTTACGTGGTCATTATTTTGGCCTTGCTTCTATTGCTGTGGCTGAAATTGTTCGTCTTTCAGTGCTAAACTTTGATTTTACAGGCGGCGCTCAGGGTATTCTGCTCTCCGACGTCTCGTTGTGGGGGCTTGACCTGAACAGCAAGAACCCCTTTTATTACGGAATGTTGCTGGTGCTTGTTGTGACGCTTGGCATAACGGCGTATCTGAGAACATCAAAAACCGGGTACTACCTGCAGGCTATTCGTGAGGATCAGGATGCCGCCTCGTCACTGGGAATCAATCTCTCGTTCTATAAGAACAAGTCCTTGCTTATTTCTGCAGCTCTGACCTCGGTTCTTGGTTCTCTCTATGGCCTTTACATTCGATTTATTGACACCTCTGCGGTTCTTGATCTTCGGCTCTCCATAGAAATTATTCTGACGGCCATTATTGGAGGTGTCGGAACATTGTGGGGACCTGTTGTCGGGGCTTTTCTGCTGGTGCCACTGGCCGAAATGCTTCGTTCAAATCTTCTTGGAGATGCACTGATCAAGGCTGGTCTGGTCTCCGAAACCTCAGCTCTCGGCATCTTTCTAAAAGAAAATCTTGCTCATGCCCATGTGCTCGTTTACGGAATCATTACGGTGCTTTGCATACTTTATCTGCCCAAAGGTATTCTTGGGCTTTTCCGGAGAGCTAAATGATACAGCATCTTTTGCGTGTAAGCCATGTCAGCAAGCATTTTGGCGGGAATGTAGCGGTGCATGATGTTTCTTTTGCTGTTGATGAAAAGCAGATTGTTGGTCTTATCGGTCCAAATGGAGCCGGTAAGACCACACTGTTCAACTGCATTACAGGTTTTTTCCCTGTAACCTCTGGCGAGGTGATTTTTGATATCAAGAAAATCAATGATCTTCGTCCTGATGAGGTTTGCCGCCTGGGTATGGCCCGTACCTGGCAGAGGGTGAAGCCTTTGGGAAGCCTCAGCGTGCTTGAGAATGTGATGGTCGGTGCATTTTCTGTCACCAATAAAGCCCGTCAGGCGGAAGAGATCGCCATAGAGCAGTTAAAGAGTATGGGGTTGACTGATTACGCATCTAAGTCTGCCGGTTCACTGCCTATTGGTCTTAAAAAGAAGCTTGAACTCGCCAGGGTGCTGGCAACTCATCCCAAACTCTTGCTTCTTGATGAAATATGTGGTGGCTTGAACCATACCGAAACTGATGCGATTCTTGACATTATCCGCACTATCCGCCAACGTGGTGCCACCATTGTTTTTATAGAGCACGATATGAAAGCGGTCACCTCAATCTGTGACCGAATAGTGGTTCTCAACTCCGGCGAGAAGCTTGCAGAGGGCACCCCCGAAGAGATTACCAATAATCCTGACGTCATAGCCGCATACCTTGGAGGTGGTCACCATGCTTGATATTCAAAATCTCAATGCTGGATATGGAGAGATGCCTGTTCTGCGGGCAATCAACCTGACGATTGGTGACGGTGAGATTGTCTCTGTTGTGGGGAGCAATGGCGCCGGGAAGTCAACCATGCTCAAGGCAATCTCAGGTATCATCAAATACAATGGATCCATCACCTGGAAGAGTGAATCACTTCAAGATGTCAAGGCCCACACTATTGTTAAAAAGGGCATTGTTCATGTTCCAGAAGGGCGCAAGATCTTTCCAGACATGACGGTTGTTGAAAATCTTATGATGGGGGGCTACCTCTGCCAGAAAGATTGTCAGCAGAACCTCGACAAAGTCTTTGCACTTTTTCCTAAACTTGCCCAGCGCCGCACCCAGTTGGGTGGCACCATGTCCGGTGGTGAACAGCAGATGCTCGCTATAGGCCGAGGGCTTATGGGAAATCCGAAGCTTCTTCTTCTTGACGAGCCGAGTCTGGGGTTATCCCCTCTCTTTACGGAAGTTGTTTTCGGGGCTATCCGCACCATCAACAGTAATGGCGTGACGGTGCTCCTTGTCGAACAGAATGTCTACCAGTCACTGAACATAAGCCACAGAGGCTACGTTATTGAAACCGGGAGGATAGTGCTGACCGGCACAGGTGAAGAGCTGCTGAATAATCAGGAGGTCAAGAGAGCTTTTTTAGGCATGTAAGTCTCATGCCGAATCGTTATCCGCAGGCTACGGGATGAATCATCCACAGCAGTTTTTATATTTAATGCCGCTTCCGCAAGGGCAGGGCTTGTTGCGACCTGTTTTGGATGAACTGACGGGTAGTGGCGGATTAAGCAGTTCTACGAGGTCTGATACATTCTCCGGTTTTTCCGGTTCTAATCCAATGATATACTTCCAGTCATATTGCTCAAATATTTCAGCAACTTCATTCGCCCGATCCAAATCCTTAACATGTACTA
>CAIYWF010000275.1 GCA_903929845.1 uncultured Chlorobiaceae bacterium
GAGTCAGATTTACCTGAGAAAGCATTAGAGGTATACCCAACAATATATGGTTAAGAGAATTAAATCACGTTCCAAAGTTATTAAATCCTTGCCTTCAGCCCAAGTTAAGCGCTTACTCTCATTCAACGAGTTGTTTAAGCAACATTCATGGGAGTTCACTATTTATTCTTCATCATGTCAGAAGTTGCTGGTGGATTGGTCATCTGATCGTTAAAAACAATGCATTTCAGAGTTTTTGGGCAATCGGACATAGTTTTTAAAAATGGTGCTTGTACCTGCTCTTTTCATTTTGATGCGAGGGCGTAAATTTTTTACATAAAAAAGCAAGTTTTTTTATGTAAAAAATTTTCAGAACAATTGTTTCCAATTGAATTAAATCTTATACTTAATTTAAGATGTATCAAGCTACCGCACTCAAGTTTTACGGTGATAGCCTCGGTAGTTTATTTGTTTGCTTTTTAATAAAGCTTCTGCGAAGTATTGAGTTCCAGGCAGTATCGTTTTTAGCCGTTGTCAGGTTACCGAATACGTTTGAACGTTCATGCGTTTTTGTTGTAACAAGCTCAACATGGCGATTGGCTGCCAAGTAATTTCCACTCGTTGGTACCGCCAAGTTTTGCAAAGAACCGGCCAGCACAAGCTGCGCTTTACCGTGAAGCGGTATAAATCGCCCATTGAGTTTTTACGTTATAAACAACAATCAAGAGCTATGGCTTCTTAGGGTGTCCATTTTTTTGTTGCAAGTTCAGAAGCGCCCCCCAATGGAATAACAGTCACATCAAGAAGCCTTGTTCACGGTTCAATTCCAAGACATCTGCTTGAGAATATCATCAAAGATCGTCGATACAAAGTGTGATCCAAAAGTAGAGAGATGACCCTCATCCCGGTAAAGCGGAAGGCCGTCAACGATAAAAATACACTTATCACCGTTGTGATATAATTTCTCTTCAGGATGAATAAGCGCCACCTTATTACTATTAGCCATTCTCTTCATTATATCCAAAACGCTATGATTTAGCTTATTGTATTCATGGCGAGTCGGAGCCACATCACTCAAATCATTATAATACATCGGAAAACGAATAGACATATATAAGTATCTTGAAATATCCCCAATTTCAAGCCAGGGGACATCAGCAACCAAAACAACCTTTCGATTCATTACAAGCAATTTTTCAACCGTTGTCTTGAGCCCTATTTCAAGTAAATTATAACAACGTATTGATTTTTTCTGATCAAACACGCCGTGCAATTCATCATCTGGATATCCTGGCCATGCTCCAGAAAGAATAACTGTTTTTATTTCCGGATGATTCTTGATAAACAAAAGTACATTGTTGTTAAACTCAATATCATTATATTGGTTAGCCTTATCATCTATACCCAATAACGGCGGACAACTACTATGCGTTGCCACAAAACCGGATAAGCCATACTGGCGTGCTTTTTCGTCAAGACCTGGTAATAATGCCATAGCATGCGAGTCCCCCCACAAAATAAAACTCGGCTTTGTGCCAGGACGTCCAAATCTTCCGGGGCTTACATTATTAGACAACGACTCAAGATTGCCAAAAACGGAGTTTGGATACCACTCCCATTTCGCTTGACTAACAACTCTATTTGCTTTTGGATATCTCACTGGCATCCCATCTTGCGTATAGATTACCAAGCCTATTCCTGATATAATAACAACAATAGAAGCGGAATAGATGAATATTTTTTTCCTGCCGATCACCACCAATGCTGTGCCTCGAAATGGACTTTCTATATATCTCCAGGAAAAAGTAGCGACAAAAAGCGAAAAGACAATAATCACGAATTTTTCACCTTCATTGAAAGGCCGAAACAAAAAATATTTATAATAAGCAATAAATACCCAATGCCAGAGATATAGTGAGTAAGATATAAGTCCTATAAATACGAGCGGCTTGAATTTCAGGAATTTAGAAACAATTGAAATATTATTTTCATCTCCACTATGAATAATTAAAGCGGCTCCTAATACCGGCAAAGCAGCATTAATGCCAGGAAATAATGTTTTTTCCGTATAAAATAATACGCTATAAAAAATGAACCCAATACCGAGAATTGAAAGAAGATTGCTCTGTAAATATGAAGATGGTTTTGGCAATATATTTATTGCCAGTATCGATCCAACAAGCAGTTCCCATGCTCGTGTATGGACAAGATAAAACGTTGCAGAAGGCTCTTTGTTCACCCAATAAATACTTGCAAAAAATGATAGGAGGGCAGTAATCAGCAGGAACTGGAGATTTCTGCACTTTAAAAACCGATTCACAAAAAAAAGTGCTATCGGAAAAATAATGTAAAATTGTTCCTCCACAGCGAGTGACCATGTATGAAGTAACGGCTTCTGCATTGAATGCGTATCAAAATACCCTGATTGACTCCAAAAAAGGATATTTGATGAGAACAGGGCTGTCGCTGTTATGCTTTCCCCGAAATCCTTAAAAGCATTCGAATCAAGCAAAAAAACGCCAATGATAAGAGAAAAAATAATGACAGGAAAGAGAGCAGGAAATATCCTTCGGATCCTTCGTTCATAGAAACGAGCAATTGAGAAATTATCCTCTTTAATATCGTTAAGGAGGATTGATGTGATGAGAAATCCTGATATTACAAAAAAAATATCGACTCCGACAAACCCGCCACCAAATCCGGGAACCTCAGTGTGAAAAAAAAGGACAGCAAGAACTGCTATAGCTCGAAGACCATCGATATCAGGACGGTATGCTAGTTTCATAGTGAATGAGGAACGCCATCAGGCTATTATGAACTTGCAATGAAAAAAGGACATATATAGGTGTTCTGGCTTGCCTGTTAGGGTGCGATAATTTGCAATCGGGAGTTGCTCTTCTGGAGGCGCTTCAAGCAAAAGATAACCAAACGGGACAGCCACAGCACTAGCAAACTGCAGGAGTTGCTTGAAAGTGGGTGAGGCGCCAGCTAACCATTCCGCAAGTTTTGGGAACTTCGGTTCCAAATTTTCTCTTCGCTGAGAACGATCTAAGGCCCAACCAAGGACTTGTGCATTAACAGAAACTCTCATTGCTGATGCTCAGTAATTAGTGCCTGACAGAAAACCCCTGTTTTTTGAAAATTTGACAACCCCTTCAAGATCAACCCCTGCTGGTCGATGACCCTGCGATGGTGTTTTTGAGCTTACCGGGATTTTCCAAAAGGAAATTACTGAATTGTGCATCCAA
>CAIYWF010000276.1 GCA_903929845.1 uncultured Chlorobiaceae bacterium
ACCGAGATAGTCAATCTTGAGTACTCCGGAGGTTTCAATCCAGTTATTGTCAAACTGGGTAACAACCTGCTTCTCATCATGACCGTCAGAAACTTTTCCTCTGACATGTTCCGGTTCATCAAGATCAAACTCATCGGCGAATTTTCTTACCTCAGTCTCAATCTTGTTCGAGACATAGAGCGGAACCTGCTCTTCAAGTGGACCATCGGTAATAACCACTGCGCCAGCGTGCATTGAAACATTCCGGGCCCGACCTTCAAGAGCGCGAGCATACTCCATAAGCTCCCGAAGTTCCGGAGCGCTTTCGGAAAACTGCTTCAGCTCTCTTGATTCATTCAATGCTTTTTCAAGAGTTATACCTGGCTTGACAGGGACAAGTTTTGCAAGTTTGTCTACCAGCGAAAGCGGAACTTCAAGCACCCTTCCTGCATCCCGAATTGCTGCCTTGGCACCAAACGTACCAATAGCAATCACTTTTGCAACGCTCTCCGTACCATATTTTTCGACCGTATATTCAAGAACTTTCTGCTTGCCGACAGGAGTAAAGTCAATATCAATATCCGGCATCGACGAGCGTTCGGGATTTAAAAACCTCTCAAACAACAGCTTGTATTTCAACGGGTCAATCCTTGTGATTCCGGTAAGATAGGCAACAATACTCCCTGCCGCCGATCCACGGCCGGGACCAACCGAATAGCCAAGACGCCGGGATGCGGCAATAAGATCGCTGACAATGAGAAAATAGGAGCTGAATCCCATCTTTTCGATAACACCAAGCTCCAGCTCTATTCTCGCACGCACATCCTCCGCAGTGATTCCATCGGCTTCAGCATCAGCATACTTTTCCTTTGCTCCTTCCCAGGTCAAGTGACGGAGATAGGCAAACTCGTCATGAAAGCCTTCAGGAAGAGGGAAATGCGGCAGGATGGGCTCTTTATTGCTGAAACTGAAGGAACATTTATCGGAAATCAGCAAGGTATTGCTCAGTTCCCGATATTCATCGCTGAAAAGAGCGCACATTTCATCAGAAGACTTCAGATAATGGTCGCTTCCGGCAAGTGCCAGCAGATGTTGATTGGAAAGTTTTTCCTTGGTTCGGTTGGCAACCATTGCCCTGTAGCAGCCAGCATCTTTCCGTTCGAGATAGTGAACATTATTGGTCGCTACCAGTTCGATGGAGAGTTTTTCTGCCAAAGCAAGGGTCTGCTCATTGAGCTTGTCATCAAAAGGAGTGTTATGGCGCTGCAGTTCAAGATAGAAGTTCTCCCCGAAAATCTCCTGGTAGTAGGCCGCAAAGGTTTCCGCCTCATCGATGGCCCCGGCAAGAAGCGCCCGGCCTATTCTGCCTGAGGAATATCCGGAAAGAGCGACCAGACCCTCATGACAGGTTTCAAGCAGACGGCTCTCAATATGCGGCATACCTTTGACAAAACCCTCCTTGGCCGCCCTTGAAAGTAAAATGCAGAGGTTTCTGTATCCAGCATCATTCTGAACAAGAAGTACCAGTGAAGGAGAGACAGGAATGCGACTGTGCTGGTGTGCATCGGTTTCTAGCAGCAGAAGCTCACTGCCGATAATAAGCTTGATGCCAACATTTTTTGCCTCACTGAAAAGCTCCGGCATATTAAACATCGCACAATAATCGGTGACCGCGATACTCTTCATACCAAACTTTACAGCAGCAGAAAAAATCTCATTCGGAAAAATCGGGCTGCTCTGCATCGAATAATGCGTATGAGCATGTAAATGTATAAAATCCATATCGATAAATATCAATCCTTTGAATGGAAACGAAATTCTGGCAAGCCGAAAAACAGTAACACAAAAGGCATCACGGCGTTTAAGCTCCAAAGTAGTACATTTTTTCGGTTCTTGCGACCGTATCCCAACCTTCTTCCGGGTATAATCTTTGCACCTTCTTGCTGCTCATCTTTAATAAAAACGAACAGAAAATTGCCGATAATGTTCACCCTGTGTTATGGCAGTAACGCTTTTTTTCCTTATTATTTGTATAACTGCTTGCTGGTTTTCTTATTAGTCAATAAAAAACAATACCACTACAATTTTGGAGCAAAACACCTACAATCAATGCCCTGTCTGCGGCTTCCCTCTCTCTCTAACAAGTGCTATATGCCCTCGATGCGGGAACGACATTTTTGAAGATATCTCCTCTCTTGACCAGCAATCACAGGAGTTGCACCATCAGAACATAGAGGAGAAAAAAGCCGAGTGGTATACCCGCTTTACTGAAAAGCTTAATTTCAGCACAGACAACCCCGAGCCTTCTGCTGTAGAAAAAGTTCAGCCGCAAAGTGCAAGACAGACCATCAACAACAGTGCTGAACTTGAGTTTCTTCGCCACACATCCAGAGCTGATCTCCTGCGGGATGGCGCTCTGCGAAAAAAGTGGTGGTATACCTTGACCGCTGACTGGAAAGAGATCATTAAAAATGCTATAAAGATAGTCCGGGAGCCGTCTGACCAGGAATTGCTGGAGTTTTTTGAAACAACACACCTGCGCTGTGACAACCGCAGGATTCATAATCTATTGCCTGTTCGGATACTTGAAAAGCTTCAGCAGCTCCGTTGCGATGAGTCCCCTGTTGAAAATCTTGAGCCACTTCTCCATCTTAAAAAGCTGCAACGCCTTTATGCATTTGACTGCGACTTTTCATCGCTTGAGCCGCTACGCAACCTTACCAGCCTGAAACTTCTCTGGATATCCAGCACACAGGTCAGCTCACTTGAGCCAATCAGTCAGCTCCTTAACCTTGAAGAACTATATTGTTCTGAAACAGGTATCAAGGACCTTTCCCCCCTGAAAGAGCTCATCAACCTTGAAAAGCTCAGTTGTTACAAAACAGGCATCGCGTCTCTTCAACCGCTCAGTCACCTCGAAAATCTTATTGAGCTTGGCATAGATAATTCCAATATTGACGATGTAACGCCACTCACCGGGCTCAAGAATCTCGAATATCTCCGGTGCAATAAAACAAGAATACAAAGCATTGAACCGCTTCGAGAGCTCACCGATCTTCGAGAGCTGAGCATAGCAAGCACCCCGCTTGAATCTATTGATGCTCTGGAGAAACTTGTCAACCTCGAAGAACTTGATATATCGAATACTCTGGTTACCACCATCAGCCCGATCATGCACCTGCAACAACTCGAAAAATTAGAACTTTCGACTGACCGTGTTCCTGAAGAAGAGCTTGAACACTTCATTGAGCTGCATCCGAATTGCGAAGTGGTACTGAAACCTTAAACCAAAACCGAAGGACTTCTTGTGTTGCAACCCCAGGCATGATCCTCGATGACGATTTGTGTTGCCCCTCACCATCAGCGGGGCGACATGTCAGCAAGTCCCTCAAGTCAGCTCACCCATGACCGTTCAAGCTCAAGCAACAATTTTTTCAATGCCTGCCCGCCACGATACCCGGCAAGATTGCCGTCGCTGCCGATAACCCTGTGACAGGGAATAAAGACCGGAAGAGGATTCCGGTGATTTGCCATCCCCACCGCTCTGGAAGCAAGAGGATTTCCGAGAGCAACCGCCACATCTCTGTAGCTTACCGTTGCGCCATAGGGAATTTGGGATAGAATACGCCACACTCCCTGCATAAAAGGTGTCCCGGCAGGAGCAAGTGGCAGTGAAAACGCTTTCAGGTTACCCGCAAGATATCTGTCCAATTGCAAGAACGCCTCCTTAAGTTCTTCCGTTTCAATGCGTTCAATCCCCGCCGGGAGCTTGTCTTTTGCGAAAAAAAGGTTGGTTATGCACCCCTCATGTTCCGCTATTCCAACATTGCCGATGAGTGTATCGTGAACAGAGAGCTTCAAATGTTTTCATGTTTTCTTCAATCGCCTGTTCTATCCAATGGTCATCATGATCTCTCCCATTCCTACGGTATCCCCTTTGGCAACTGTAATGGAGAGAATTCTTCCTGCACAGGGAGCCTTGACAGGGTTTTCCATTTTCATTGCTTCAATAACAGCCACCTCTTCTCCTTCCCGCACCTCTTCACCAACCTTGACGGCGATTGAGAAGACATTGCCCGGCATGACTGCCTGTACGGGTATCCCTGCAGATACCGCTGGTTCCCCCGGTATTGCAGGTGCAGGAGAAACCTCAGGTGCTGTGATGGATTGTGGATTGATGGCTGATCCTTCAGCAAAAGAGACCGTATAGGGTGAGCCATCAACAAAAACGTTAAAGTTCCCTGCCATCGAAATGACTTTTGATGCCGAAGGCGCCTGAACTGCCGCTGCAGGCGGCAACTTTGAAAAGAGCTCCTCAAGGCGGTGGTTTACCTCTTTCTGATGAATGTCGTGTTTGTGAGCTTCGTGGTAAGCTGCCACCACCTCGGCTCTTGGTGTTGCCTTTATTTCAACAGCTATGTCTGCCTTATAGCGAATGCCTGTTGAGCAATCTCCCTGAAGAAAGGCAATCCCTTTCGCACCGCAAGTTGCTGCGATAAAAATGTTTTCGTCAGTCTGCGGAATATGGGCGTCCTGGAGCAGCATCTTGTTATAGGCTACGCCAAGTTCAGGGTTTCGGTCGTTGATATCGTGCACATCTTCAATTGTTGGAGGAAGGCCAAGCTGTTCTGATGCAAGCCGCACAACCTCTTCGTCTGGAGTGGCTGGAGTTTGACCAAAGTAACCCAGCACCATTTTGCCGTAACCATCGGTGATTTTTTTCCAGTGCCCCTGAATGGTGTTGGCAAATGCCTGCTGAAAATAGAACTGTGAAACCGGGGTGACCGAAGCGCCAAAACCTCCTTTGACAACCACTTCCCGCATGTTATTGATCACTGCGGGAAAGAGGTGCAGTGTATTGTTGTCGCGCATCATCTGGGTATTGGCCGTGAGTGCGCCGCCGGGCATGGGTGAAAAGGAGATCACCGGATTGACGGCTGTCGCTTCGGGGGGCATGTAGTATTTATACATCTGATCGATAAAGAGCGCCTCAACCTCAAGGTATTTTTCCTGATCGATGTCGAGGGTGTATTCGGTACCCCTTAGCCTCTGCCACATGGTGAGAATATCAACTTCGGCGGTACCTCCACTGACAGGAGCCATGGAAAGATCAATGATATCAGCTCCTCCGGTAATGGCTGCAAAGTTGCAGGCCACGCCCATTCCTGCGGTATCGTGGGTATGGAACTGGATTTCGGTTCCTTCCGGCAGCATCTTTCTTGCACCCTTGATGGTCTCATGAACAACAGCTGGAGTTGTTGTTCCTGAGGCGTCCTTGAAGGCGACACTGTCAAAAGGAATTTCGGCATCAAGAATCTCCTTCAGCTTGTCGAGGTAGAACTGGGGAGTATGGCAGTAGGTTTCAGTCAAGCCCGGCGGAAGACCCATCATGGCAACAACAACCTGGTGCTTGAGCCCGGCATTATGGATACATTGCCCGGAATAGGAGAGATTACGGATATCCATCAGGGCATCGAAGTTCCTGATGGTGGTGATACCGTGCTTTTTGAAGAGACGGGCATGAAGGTCGATAATATCACGGGATTGTGACACAAGACCGACAACATTGGCGCCTCTTGAAAGCGTCTGGAGGTTGATATCAGGCCCCACAATCTTGCGGGCAGTATCCATCATGGTAAAAGCATCCTCTTCGCAATAGAAGTAAAGACTCTGAAAGCGGGCTCCCCCTCCTATTTCAAAATTATCGGTGCCAGCGAGAACCGCCGCCTCCAAAGCTGGCAGAAAATCTTCCGTTTTTACCCTGGCTCCAAAACATGACTGAAAGCCGTCCCGAAAAGAGACGTCCATAAATCTTATCTTTTTCATAAACTTTCTCTTTTCATTTAAATGAGCATGACGACCAGCAGAAAAAGGGATCAGTGCGTATCGTTAGCGAATGTGACAAGTTGACGGAACGACTCCTCTTCTACCAAACTGTGCAGACTGTTGCCATGAGCATCCATGGTGACAATAGCAGGGAATGAACTGACCTCCAGATGCCACATGGCTTCGGGCACGCCCATTTCTTCAAGAAAATCGACACCGGTCACCTTTGTAATGCAACGAGCATAATACTGTGCTGCACCTCCGATAGCATTGAGGTAGACTGCTCCATGTTCCTGCAAACCCTTGAGGGTTTTCGGCCCCATACCGCCTTTTCCGATAATCGCTCTCAATCCAAGTTTTTTGATAACATCAACCTGAAATGGCTCTTCACGAATCGACGTAGTCGGACCGGCAGCAGTCACCCGGTAGCTGCCATCATCGTTTTTCATGATAACTGGTCCACAATGGAAGAGAACTCCTCCCGTTGTATCAAGACCGGCGGGCAGATCGTGGTGCATGATGTAGTGGTGAAAAGCATCCCTACCTGTATGCATGGTTCCGTTGACAAGAACAACGTCGCCAACCTTGAGACTGCGTATCTGCTCTTCGGAAACAGGCGCCTGCAGAACAACCTCGTTTCCGGTCAGTGGCATACCCTCACCTTTGGCCATACGTTTGATCTCATCGGCTTCCCTGTAATACCAGCGCTCAATAGATCCTGTGGTCGGGTCAAGCAGAATGCCAAGCCGTCGGTATGCCCAGCAATTGTAGGCTACTGAAACAAAAAAGCTTGCCGGAACACGGTGCGATTTACCGATTTTGCAGCCGAAAAGAGTGGTTTTTCCGCCGAATCCCATGGGGCCGATATCCATGGTATTTGCTTTTTCAAGAATTTCCTGTTCGAGTGCATCAAGTTCGCTGTCGGGGTTGCGGTCGTCAATGGTGCGAAAAAGCTGATTTTTGGCAAGGTCAAAACCGCTGGTACGGTCGCCGCCAATGCCAACACCAATAACTCCGGGGCTGCATCCCTGACCCTGTGCCTGATAGACGGCATGAAGCAGACATTTGCGCACACCGTCGAGGTCACGCGAAGCGCTTCCCAAGCCGGGAATAACATCGGGCAGTGAGTACTGAATATTCTTGTTTTCGCAGCCTCCCCCTTTCAGAATCAGTTTCACTTCAATCTCATCCTTTTCCCAAAGTTCAAAATGAATAACAGGAAAATGGCTGCCAAGATTATTGCCGGAGTTTTTTCCAGTGATGGCATCGACCGCATTGGGGCGAAGCTTGCCGGTTCGGGATGCTTCCACGACAGCAGCTTCGATCTCCTGTTTCATGAGAAGCTGGTCGGCGCCACGAGGGGTGTGGATAAAAAAGGTTGGCATACCGGTATCCTGGCAAACTGGTGAAACATTGTCAACGGCCATATCAATATTGACCGAGATGGTTGACATGGCAAGACCGGCCTGGGAGGCTGGATCCTCACGGTCAATAGCGGCAGCAAGAGCACAACGAACATCACTCGGCAGATTGGCGGATGTTTCAGTAATAAGTGCGAGAATTGATTCCCTGAAATTTTCCATAGCATGTAGAGTACTTAAATTGAGAGAAACCTGGTCTGTGGAAAGGGTCATTCCACAGTAATCTTGGCGGCCGCCTGCTCTTTTACCAGCAGTACTGGAATATCTGAACAACGAAATACCTCTTCAGCCACACTGCCCATCATAATCCTTTGCAGACCAGTTCGACCGTGAGAGCCCATAATGATAAGATCAGCACCCCAGGAGTGCGCCTGCTCAGCAATAACTTTGGGGGCTTCTCCTTTGAGAACGCGGAAATCTGCATTCAAGCCTTTCTTTTTCTCAGCCATGAGTACCCGCGAAAAATTATCTGGAAGAGCATCTCCATCCTCTTCCGGCTGAACTGCAGGAGTTGCAGGAAGAACAGAAACTGGCGGTTCTTCTGGAGCGACCAAGGGTTTCTCAGGAACAGCTCCAGAAGACATGATATGCACAAACCTGACATGAGCGCCAACTTTCCGAGCAAATTCAACGGCATAACGCACAGCATTATCCGATGTCGGGGAGTAATCGGTCGGACAAAGTATCCTTGTAAGATGTATCATAACGGTTAGTTGACTACATGAATGTGATGAAGCGGCATATTTCTGCAATGAATTTTTAATTTACATTTTTTTTAAAGGAATCCATTCGACCTCACGATTCTTGTCTGCTTCGGTTCCCTCCTGTATATTGATAAAATGAAAGTTTTTTCAGCATTTTCACTGAAAACCTTATGAAATCTCTGGTTGAAGCATTGAGCCATCCTGAAGCATATCCTCATGCCACTGGAACAATTGAGGTCGTGGAGACACACATTTCCTGGATTTTCCTTACCGAATACTTTGCTTACAAAATCAAAAAGCCGCTGAACCTTGGATTTCTCGATTTTTCAACTCTTGAAAAGCGCCATCACTACTGCAACGAGGAGCTTCGCCTCAACCAGAGACTGTGTCAGGAAATCTACCTTTCTGTCGTGCCGGTCGTCCGCGCTGGAGATACATTTTTTGTTGACGCCGAAGGCGTGATTGTTGATTATGCCGTTCAAATGGTGCGATTTGACCGAACAATGGAGCTTGACAGGATGCTTGCTCAAAAGCTGCTCACCGAAAAACATATTGATCATCTTGCCTGTATGATCGCCCACTTCCATACTTCATTGCCCTCTGTGCCCGAAGAGAGCGGTTGCGGCCATCCGGATAATCTTGTCAAGCCGATGCTTCACAATTTTACGGCTATGGAGTCGACTGCGTTAAACCAGACGGAAATTGATCAGCTTGAAGAGCTGAAAGCATGGACCATGAAAGAACATCAACGCCTCTACCCTCTTCTTCTCAAGCGAAAGAGCGGAGGATTTATCCGTCAATGCCATGGAGATATGCATACCGGCAATATGGTTCTGTGGCAAAACCGGATTTTTCTCTTCGACTGTATTGAGTTTAATGAGCACCTCAGCAATATTGATGTCATCAGTGATCTGGCATTTCTCTTCATGGATCTTGACCATGGCGGAGAGCCGCGACTGGCATGGAGACTCCTGAACAACTACATCATGGATACGGGCGATTACAGCGCCCTCCCCCTCCTCCTTTTTTATTCCCTCTACCGGGCTATGGTACGGGCAAAAGTAACCGCCATCCGCTATGTGCAGACCAGCGGCCAAGCTCCTGATCAACAGATTCTTGAAGAACATCGCTCTTACATCCGTCTTGCACAAGGCTACTCCTGCCCTAAAAAACCTCTTCTCATCCTGACCTGCGGAGTTTCAGGACGCGGGAAAACAACTGTTTCGATTGACCTTGCCCAGTCACTGCCATGCGTCCATATCCGGTCGGATATCGAACGGAAAAGGCTTGCAGGACTCAAGCCGCTTGAACGGAGCAAACAAAGCACACCGCTCTATACTGACGAAATCAACCACCAAACCTACTACAGACTGCTGGATGTGGCCAAGCTCTGCCTTGAAGCGGGAATATCCGTCATAGTGGATGCGACGTTTCTGATGGCTGACAAGCGGAAACTGTTCATGGATCTTGCCGAAAGCCTCAAGACTCCTTGCAGGATTCTGCACTATTCTTCCCCCGAAAAGGTGCTCATGGAAAGAGTACTGCAACGCTCTCTGCGGCGTAATGATGCTTCTGAGGCCGACACGACAGTGCTTGCTTCACAGCTCGAAAAGCAGGAAGCTTTGACAGCCGAAGAGAAGGAAATCACCCTTGAAATAAACACAGGACAACCTGTCGAGGCAGCAGCCGTTGCTGCGCTGCTGCAATCGATCATTGCCTGATGAAGGCTACATCAGAATATCGGGAAAAACAAAATGGATGACATAGCCAGCCAAAAAACTCAGAGCTGCAACGGTAAAACTCAAACCTGTCATTTCTAAAAAGCGGCTTTTGAAAGGCAGGTCACGGGCAACAGAAATATAGTAGTTGAAAAAACCAATGATGCATATCGCAATAAAAAATGAGAGCCCGAGACAAATATAGCGATCTTCAAAAATGAGATAGGGAGCAATGAGCGCTAATACGGTAATGATATAGGCTATCCCGGTATACAATGAGGCTACGAAAGGGTTTTTCCCGCCCGGCTCTGTTTTTGTCGAAAGGTAGCCGGATGCGGCCATGGAAAGAGCTGCGGCAATTCCCGTAATGGAAGCAGTCAATGCCACAACTGTTGTATTGTGAAGGGCAAAAGTAAGACCGGCCAGCACCCCCATCAGCTCGACAAGTGCATCATTCAGACCAAGAACAATGGAACCGGTGTATTTCATGCGATCTTCATCAAGCAGCATCAGCAGTGCCTGCTCATGCTCTTCCTCATCACGGACAATACCGTTGATCTCCTTGAATGAACCCGGAATACGACTGTAGAGATCATGTGTCCTTTTTTCACCGTTTTCCATCAGCTTGATGCCAAAAGTAAAGCCGAACACCATACTGACCAGCGTGTAAAACCACACCTTGAAACGATCAGGACTGATATCTTTTCTGGTATAATTTTTCCAGACGTTGTAATGACGCATCTCATCGTCAGCAATCTGGGAGAGTATGCGGCGGTTTTTAACACCGCTTACCCTGCCGGAAAGATTTTTATAAATATGATGCTCGGTTATCTCGTTCTTCTGAAATACCGCAACAACCCTTTCATCAAACACCCTTCCCTTGTTCACGAATTCACTGTTTAAAAGTTTTTGAATCCTCTTATCTGGAAAGAGTTGCCGCTTCGATCAACTCGTTCATTCTTGACAAAAATGCTGTTGTAGAATCAAGACCTCCCTCAAGAAACAAAGCCCCTTCATAAAGCTGCTTCATTGCCGTTCTGATCAGAGGATTGTTAGCGTCTGCCATGATCATACCGGCAAGATTGCGAATAATCGGGTGTGAGGTATTGACCTCAAGAATCCTTTTTGTCGCAGGCATGGCACTCTGCATCATCTTCATCATCTTTTCCATCTGGCTGTCGAGACCATCCTTTCCGCTCACCAGCGTTACCGGAGAGTTGACAAGACGTTGTGACTCAATAACATCCTCAATACCCTCACCAAGTGTTTCACGGAAGAGCTGCAGCACAGGAGCAAGAAGATTCTCTGCAAGCGGTTCTGCCTTCTCCCGCTTCTGCTTCGAAAAATCAATATCCGCTTTTTCAATCGACTTGAGAGCCTTTTTATCGTACTCATGGATAGAAGGAATGACAAAAACATCAACAGGATCGCTGAGCAGCAACACTTCTATGCCCATATCCTGGAAGTACTCAAGATTAGGATGGGCAAGAAGCTGACTCCGGCTGCTTCCGGAATGATAGTAGATCTCTTTCTGGTCCGCCCCCATTCTTTCCGTGTACTCCCTGAGAGTCACATATCCCCCTTCGTCCGTCTTTGTACTTTCGAAATGCAGCAGCTCAATAAGCTTGTCACGATTGGTAAAATCCGTATTCAGACCAATCTTGATAATAGGGCCAAATGCCTTGTAAAATGTTTTAAACTTTTCAGGCTGATCCTTGGAAAGCGTTTCAAACCAGCCGAGAATCTTGCTGGTAAGAATCTGGCGAATCTTGGCCATTACCGGACTTGACTGCACTACCTCTCTTGACACATTGAGCGAAAGATCTTCCGTATCGACAACGCCTGCTATAAAGCGAAGGTATTCGGGCAGAAGATCACGGCACTCATTCTGGATCAGCACTTTTTTGACATAGAGCTGGGGACCACGGTTTTCAAGCTCACTCTGGCGATAAAGCATCTCCGGCGGTGCCTCTTTTGGCAGAAACAGGAGCGCTTTGAAGGTCACCATGCCTTCAACTGAAACAGGCAGAAAATCAAGCGGATCATTATAATCGTTGGCAATAAACTTGTAGAACTCATTAACCTCTTCATCCTTCAGTTCACTTTTGGAACGTTGCCAGAGCGCAGTAATACTGTTGACCTGCTTTTCGCCGAGATAAATCGGAAAGTCAACAAAGTTGGAGTATTTTTTGATGATCTGTTCAACGCGGTACTCTTCAGCAAACTCTTTGTGCTCCTCTTTGAGCTTGAAAGAGATTTTTGTGCCTCGCTCTGTTTTATCAATATTTTCAATCGTATAGGTACCCTGACCACTGGAGCGCCAGCGGTACCCCTGCGAATCCAGCCGGGCACTTCTGGTCTCAACCGTGACCTCTTC
Source organism: uncultured Chlorobiaceae bacterium (assembly GCA_903929845.1). Classification (GTDB taxonomy): domain Bacteria; phylum Bacteroidota; class Chlorobiia; order Chlorobiales; family Chlorobiaceae; genus Chlorobium. Next base: position 12,026 of record CAIYWF010000276.1, read on the forward strand.
TGTGACCATAAATACTGAGTAGAAACCCACACCGAACTGTCCGATAAGGTTGCCATCAAGTTGTTTCTGCTGCTCTTTCAGTGACTGCATAAAGCTGAGTGTCCCCGACTTTGCGACCGTTCCGAGATTTGCAATCAGCTCCTCTTCCGTCATGCCGACACCACTGTCTTCAATGACAAAGGTCATCTCTTTGGAATCAATGGTTATTCTGATGGCAAGCTCAGCTTCCTTGTCAAGAATGTCCTGATCAGTCAGTGCATTGAATCGCACTTTGCTTAACGCATCAGATGCATTTGAAATCAGCTCCCTGAGATAGATTTCGGGATGGGTATACAGTGAATGAACAATAAGATCCAGAAGCTGCTTCATTTCAGCTTTGTATTCAAACTCCTGGACAGGTACAGTGCCGTTATTATTGATGTTGCTCATAATGAGATGCTTTATTAAAAGAGTTACTCATCAAATATGTATTGATGAAATTCAATGATTTGCCGTTTTTCAACAGAGTGAAATCACAAGATCAGGAGCGCCGTAATTTTTTGCGTGCTGCGGCTTCTCCGTCATAGACACGCTTGACGCCATCACCAAGAGCTTTTTCTATATCACGGATATTTGAAACAAGCCTTGCCATACCTGAAAGTTCAACTGATGCCGCCTGATCAGATCCCCACATGGCGCGATCAAGGGTGACATGACGCTCAATGAAGGTCGCTCCAAGCGCCACAGCGGCCCACGTGGTGGAAAGCCCAACTTCATGACCGGAATAGCCGATCGGCACGGTAGGATAAAAAGCTTTAAGCGTTGTAATCATCCGAAGGTTCAGCTCCTCAATCGGAGATGGGTAGGTTGAATTGGTATGGGCAACAAGAAGTCTTTCGGTTCCAAGCTCTGCGACCGTTTTTTCAACCTCTTCCATGGTGGACATGCCGGTAGAGATAATGAGCGGTCTTCCGGTTGCTGCGGTTTTCTTCAGAAGCGCCAGATCGGTCAGCGACGCAGAAGCTGCCTTGTAACAGGGCGGCTCAAACTGTTCCATAAAATCAACCGAGTCCTCATCCCAGCAGGATGCAAACCATAAAATACCGTGCTCTTTGCTGAACCGGTCTATTTCCTGATACTCGTCACGCCCGAACTCAACCTTGTAACGGTAATCGATGTACTTCATGCGGCCCCACGGGGTATCGCGCTCAATGTCACGCTGATCCTTCGGCACGCAAAGTTCAGGAGTGCGCTTCTGAAATTTTACCGCATCACAGCCAGCGAGAGCGGCGCCTTCAATAAGTTTTTTGGCAACATCCATCGACCCATTATGATTGATGCCGATTTCAGCTATAACAAATACGGGATGTCCATCTCCCACAATCCTCTTCCCTATGGTAATTTCCGCCATTTACATTACTCTGGATAAAACGATCCATCCTTTACTTTTAATAGAAAATGTCCGGAATCGCTGTTAATAAAAAAAATATACTCAGGAATTTCTGAGCGCAAGGAGCCACTCAGCAAAATCCCTGAATGCACCGTGCCCACCATCGGCTTGAGCCCGATAGTGAATATATGGCTCAACAAAAACAGTTGCATCACGGGGTGATGCTGTCAAACCCTCCCGGGCTATCTCCTCCATAATTTCGACGTCGTTGACGTCATCCCCGATATAGGCCAGTTCAAAACGGTGAAGTCCGGTTTCAGCCAGCACCGTTTCAAGCATGGAATACTTGTCCTTGACACCAAGGTAAAGCCTCTTCATTCCAAGCTTCTCTGCACGTTTCTTAAGACTTGGTGAAACCTCACCAGTCATGATGCCGGTCTCAATACCACTGTTTCTCAGTCGTTCGACCCCCATACCATCCCTTACGGAATAGCGCTTCATCTCCTCTCCGCGCTCTGAATAGTAAACACCGTTATCCGTGAAAACACCGTCATTATCGGAAATAACAAGTTTTATCTTTTCAGCTCTTTTCGCAAGTTCCTCAATCGTTAATGACAGCATAAGAGAAGTAAAGCTTTTCAGCAAGATGCAATAGTTTTTACCCGGCCAATATATGACTTTTATCTCAAAATCATTACATGCTCGATATGCGTTTGAGTAAGCACACCACCATTATCAGATAACTCAGCCGAATATTTATCCCTCCCCGGTTTCACGCTTTATGTTTATCTTCTCTTCTTGAAGTCTTTTCCCGCTATCTGAGCATGACTATGACCATCCGATCATATTTTAATTTTGACAAGTACAACACCGGTTACCGGCAGGAAACAGTTGCTGGCATCACGACCTTTTTCACGCTCTCCTATATTATTATAGTCAATCCCGCCATTCTTGCTGCGGCAGGCATCCCGAAAGGCGCCTCGATGACAGCGACCATTCTCACCGCTATCTTCGGAACCCTTTTGATGGGCATCTATGCCAAACGCCCCTTTGCTGTTGCGCCATACATGGGTGAAAATGCCTTTGTTGCCTACACCGTGGTTCAAACGCTTGGCTACTCATGGCAAACGGCAATGGCTGCCATCTTTATCAGTGGCATTCTATTTACCCTTATCACCCTCGGCGGACTGCGTCAATGGCTGGCTGAAGCTATTCCCTCTTCGCTAAAACACAGCTTTTCGGTGGGAATCGGCCTTTTCCTTGCTTTTCTAGGCTTGAACGACATGGGCATCGTTACGCTCGGTGTGCCCGGCACGCCGGTACAACTGGCCAATATCGCCAAATTACCGGTACTGCTGAGCCTCAGCGGTCTTCTTCTCACCGCCGTTCTGCTGATCAGAAGAATAACAGGGGCGCTGCTGATCGGCATGGCAGTCACCACTGCCGCATTTCTTCTTACCGGCCTTGTTCCTCTCCCTGCAGGGGTATTCAGTATGCCCCCCTCAATTGAGCCGATCTTCATGAAAATCAATATGCAGGGAGCACTGACCTGGGGATTTGCCGGTGTGATCATCAGCGTGCTGGTGATGGATTTTGTCGATACCATGGGAACCCTTTTCGGGTTATCCTCGAGAGCCAATCTTCTTGATGAAAACGATAACCTGCCTGACATTGAGAAACCGATGCTGGTTGATGCACTCTCAACCATCGCAGCTTCGCTTTTCGGAACAACCACGGCTGGAGTCTATATCGAGTCGGCTGCCGGTATCGAACAGGGGGGTAAAACAGGATTTACTGCGATTGTTGTTGCTGCTCTTTTTGCACTTGCGCTTTTCTTCTCTCCTCTTCTTACCATTGTGCCACCCTTCGCCTACGGCCCTGCAATGGTCGTTGTCGGGATGTTCATGATGCAATCGGTAACCAAGATGGATTTTAATGATTACAGTGAACTCCTGCCTGCCTTTCTGACCATTGTGCTCATGATATTCACCTTCAATATCGGTGTCGGAATTACCGCAGGATTTATCGCATGGGTTCTTCTGAAACTCTTCACCGGAAAGATCCGCGAGGTGCGCACAGGCATGTGGATCCTGGCCCTGCTTTCGCTCACCTTCTATTTTTTCTATCCTTATCATTAAACCGGACGGAACAATGCTGAACGCAAAACTGCGAATAGCTCAAATCGATTGTACGCTGGCCAACTTCGATGAGAATCTTGCCAGACATTGTACCATTGCCGAAGAGGCAATCCGGGATGGAGCCGATGCCGTCGCCTTTCCCGAACTCTCGCTGACAGGCTACAATGTGCAGGATGCCGCACAGGATATTGCCATGCATATTGAGGATATCCGGTTTGATCCCCTGCGTGAATTGAGCAGAAAGATCTGCATTATTTGCGGCGGCATTGAGCTGAGCGACGACTACGGCGTCTATAACTCGGCATTTATGTTTGAGGATGGATTCGGCCGCAGCATCCACCGAAAAATCTACCTGCCAACTTACGGCATGTTTGAAGAGCTTCGCTACTTCTCCGCCGGTCAGCAGATCAAGGCCTTCACTTCAAAACGGCTCGGCAGAATCGGCGTGGCCATCTGTGAGGACTTCTGGCACGTTTCGGTACCCTACCTGCTTGCTCACCAAGGCGCCAAACTGCTCTTTGTGCTGATGTCGAGCCCCTTGCGCATGTCGCCCGGCGACGGCAACCCGTCCATTGTAACCCAGTGGCAGACCATTGCCTCAACTTACTCTTTTCTCTTCAGCAGCTATGTCGCCTGCGTCAACCGAGTGGGCAACGAAGACAGCTTTACCTACTGGGGAAACTCCTCACTCACCGGACCGGAGGGCACCGTGCTCTGCGCAGCTCCGCTGTTCAAACCGCATGTCATGGATGCTGAGCTTGACGTTACGGAGGTCAAACGCGCCCGCCTGCACTCATCTCATTTTCTTGATGAGGATCTGCGCTTGATCGGTGCAGAGCTGAATGAGATTATTGCACAGGGTCGGAGAGGGTGAGCTGTCACTGCACCATGGCAAAACCCGGAGGCGTAAAGCTCAACCGATACGTTTCTGGCAGGCGCTTCATGGCTGTAACAGCCTCAGCCTCCCTCTCGAAAAGACCGAAGACTGCTGAACCACTGCCGGAAAGAGATGCAAAAATACTTCCGCCTTCTAGCAGGGTGCTCTTGACAAGGCGAACTGCTGGAAAGTGATCGAACACCGCAGGCTCAAAATCATTTTCAAAGGCCGGAAAGCCTTCTTTATTTCCGGAACGGCATAGTTCTGAAGCAAGTGTTTTCAGGTCGGGAAGCTCACGATCAAAACACGGATAGAAATTTTTGTAGGCCCAAACGGTTGAGATGTGTTCTTCGGGAAAAACTGTTACAATATAATAAGGAAGGGTAAGGCCAAGGTCGTCAAGCTCATCGCCGATACCTCTGGCATAAGCAAGTCCTTTCATGGCGAGAAAGTATGGCACATCGGCCCCCAGTTTAACAGCAAGGGCGTGCAGCTCCGTTGGAGAAGCGTTGACCTGCCAGAGATCGTTGAGCACTCTGAGCACGGTTGCCGCATCGCTGCTTCCGCCGCCAAGCCCGGCGCCAAAAGGCACCTCTTTATGAAGTGTCATGGCAATACCCTTCTGTATACCGGCAAACTGCTGAAGGGATTTGGCCGCCTTGATACAGAGGTTGTTGTCGTCAACCGGAAGATCAATATTGGAGCAACTCATCGAAATCAGCTCCGAATCGCTAAATTCGATGGTGTCATACCAGTTAATGGGTGCAAAAATAGTCTCAAGCGTATGATACCCATCAGGGCGTTTCCCGGTTATCAAAAGGCCGAGATTAATTTTAGCAAAAGCTTTGACTGTGAGAAGATGCATGGAATGCAATTGATTTTATATGAAAAAATTTGGCATATTCATAAACTGGCCGCATATCCGAAAACAGTGAACAACAAGAAAACAACACGAGCCAATGCTTTCTGACAAGACGATATTGCTTATCCGCAAAATTGCTGCGCTGCTCTCTGTTGCGCTCTCTGTTGCTCTCTTCTGCCCACCTGTACTACACTCTGCCGGTGAGCAATCGTACGCACGGGAGATCCTCCGTTATGTGGCAGAAGATAAGGTTTATTTGTTAGAAAATCTCAGGCAAAAAGTTGCTCTTCCCTCTGAAAAGCTGGTGCTTGAAGCCCTTCTTTCTGAGGATGGACCTCAAGCGGTTTCGCTCTATCAAAAACAGTTGGCACTCTATCCTGATCCTGCACTTGATCAAATCAGCAGATCACGAATCGCCGCGTACAGTCTCGCAATGGAAAGCGCAGCACCTGTTCCTCTCCTGGCAAGTAAACAAGACTCCTCCAGGCATCTGCTCACTTCCCACATAAAAAAAAGCGAAAAGAAGGTGCGCATTCCCGAGAAGACGACACCTGTACAACCTCGGGTAAAGGTCACAAAACAGGAGACAACCAGTGACGGACAAAAGGGTTTTACTGTGCGGTTCGGGAGTTTCAAAAGCAGGGAAAATGCTGAAACGCTTGCAAAAAAAATATCTCTTTACGCTCCGGCAGATATTATCAAACAGGAAGAGTTATACAGGGTACAACTGAAAAACAACTACGCATCAAAACAGGAGGCTGAGGCTGCTACAAAAAAACTGCCATTTGCAGGATTTGTTATTCCAGCCATATAACCCTCTGTGCATTGAATCAAAATCCGAAAACCCTGATGAAACGAGAGCCCGAAATCATTGGACAATCACTCTTGATCTCCCAGCTCAAACAACTTGCCCTGCAGGTTGCAGAGACAGATATTACTGTTCTGATTATCGGAGAAACAGGATCCGGCAAAGAGGTTCTTGCACGATTTATTCATGCCAACAGCCTTCGTGCTGATAAAAGCTTCATTCCTGTCAACTGCGGTGCCATTCCAGTCGGCATTCTGGAATCTGAACTTTTCGGCCATGAAAAAGGAGCCTTTACCGGAGCAGTACAAAGCAGGAAAGGGTACTTTGAAAGCGCCGACAGAGGAACTGTTTTTCTTGATGAGATCGGTGAAATGCCTCTTGAAACTCAGGTAAAGTTTCTCCGGGTTATTGAAACCGGTGAGTTTCAACGCGTTGGTTCTTCGGAGACAATATACTCTGATGCACGCATTATTGCCGCCACGAACAAAAATATGTATCAGGCCGTAGCCGAAAAAAACTTTCGGGAAGACCTCTTCTACCGCCTGCGCAGCGTGGAACTCCAGATCCCGCCACTCAGGGAAAGAGGAAGGGACATCCTCCTGCTTGCCGAGAATTTTGTGCATGAGTTTGAACAAAAACACAAAATCGTCTTTGAAGGCTTCAGCCCGGATGCTGCAGAAATGCTGATGCGCTATCCCTGGCCTGGCAATGTCAGAGAACTGAGAAATCTTATAGAATCGCTGCTTGTGCTTGAAAAAGGCAAATATATCACCCCTGAAGTTCTTGAAAAACATCTGGTGCAGAGAAACAGGTATAAAAGTCTGGTGCATGACCCGGCAAGATCAGAAATAAACGAGCTCCAGTTCATCTACAGCAATATTATACAGCTTCGCCAGGAGGTGAGTGAAATTCGTCAGCTTTTACAGCATCTCGTTCAAGCCAGACCAGTCACTCCCCTTTTTCTGCCAGATGTTCCCGCAACCATTCCGCAGAACAGCAATGCACTGATACCAGCTTCCATGGAAAATGACCTGGAAAAGGAGTCTGAGCCATTGCGCTCTCTTGACGACATAGAAAAAAAGTCGATCGCCGAAGCACTTGAAACATGCCACGGAAACAAACGAAAAACTGCTCTCGCCCTTGGGATTACCGAGCGAACTCTCTACAGAAAAATCAAGGCTTACGATCTGTAATAGTCGCCCCTTTCCGATTCATTAAAAAAGCAACAAAAAACAGCAGTGCGGATATGGCCGCTGCAACTCTCGGCAATACATCGGGATAACGTGTATAATAAGTCAAACTGCTCTCAAGAGGCACCTCAGCAGTCAAGACCTGCTTCTCCCACCATGGAATTTCCGCAATCGTACGTCCGTATTTATCAAGAACAACAGTAAGCCCTGTATTGGCACACCGCGCCATCGCCCGACGATTCTCAATACAGCGCAGCCTGCCAATGGCAAGATGCTGATAAGGGCCATACGAAGTTGCATACCAGCCATCGTTCGTCACGAGAGTAAGAAGCCTTGCCCCTTTCAGGACAAACTCAGCAACATGACCGGGAAAAATAGATTCATAACAGATAAAATTGGCGACAACGACCTCCCCATACTTTTCTGTAAGAAGCTTCATGACAGAAGCATCACGCCCCCGACCCCATCCACTGATACCAGAAAGCGAAAAGGTTGCATAACCAAGCCATGGAAAATAATCGATATAAGGCACCCGCTCCGCAAATGGCACCAGGTGCATCTTGCGGTAAATCTGGGGCGCTTTATTACCAGGTTCAAGCAGCATTGATGCATTATAAGTCTCATAAGGCTGGTTGCCCACAAACATGAGATCGACAAACCCGGTCAACAAGGCCGTATGCCACTGCCTCAGCGATACCCGAAGAGAGTGCAGATCATCAGCATAGTTTGTATCAAAAACAGGAAATGGAATGGCGGTTTCCGGCCATATAACCAGATCAGGACGGTTTTCACGAACGGCTTTGTCGGTCATCCAGTAATATCGATCCATAATATCACGACTGTTTTGCGGTACCCATTTGCCATGAGGATCAATATTCGGTTGAACAAGCGTAACCGTGAGCTTAGCCTCAGTCCCGGTATTGCCTCTATCATGAGAGAAAAGCGCTAAAGAGTACAATAAAGGAGCAAGAATCATGAGTGCCATGGGAATAACGAAACGAAACAGCTCCTTTTTAGCGCTGGTCAAAGCCATAACGACAAGCACATTGAACCACAAAAGCCAGAAACTGATACCCCAAACACCAGTTACATCGGCATACTGAATCATAAGGTTCAAATTTGCCTGGGAATTACCGAGGGTAAGCCATCCAAGCGAAAGATCCTGCTGCATATAGGCCCACTCCCAAGCAACCCAAAGAAATGGAAGAGAAAACAGTGCAAAACGGTAGCCAGCCATTTTTTTAACTCCATAAAAAGCCAGGAGGGGCACCGTCAAAAAAAAAGCCTGCGCAAGCATAGTGAGAACGCCCCCTGGCAAGGTAGCAAGACTTACCCACCAGAGGCTGATGAAACAAAACAGAAGCATCGAGAGATAAACACGACGAAACAACTCCCCTCGCTTCTCAACCGTACGAAGGGAAAGGAGCAAAGGCACAAGGGCAACCCATGCAAGCAGTTCAAGACGGATAAACGGATAAGAAGGAAAAGAAAGACCAAGAAGAACACCACTCAAAACGGAAGCCGCATAACGGGAATGACTCAATTGGTCAATTGAACGGGATAATGAGGTCATAGGAAAATCAAAAAGTTATCAGCGGGAACAAAAAAAAGTAAAAAAAATTGGCCATCTCACACGAAAGCACCGAAAGAAATGACTTTTCTGGTAAAGAGATGTTCCTGCAAGAGATATTTTACTTTAATTATTGATTTTTATTCTTTAAATTTGTTACAATCTGTTACTTAACAGGAATAGTCTCCATGAATTTTTTCCTGATAATATCCAATTTCAACGCCATTAGAAAAAGGAGAACTCATTATGGCTCTTTTCGGCACTAAAGACACCACTACCGCACACTCAGATTATGAGATCGTACTCGAGGGCGGTTCAAGCTCGTGGGGCAAAGTAAAATGCAGGGCCAAGGTTAACGTGCCTCCTGCACTGCCTTTGCTACCGGCAGACTGTAACATCAAGATCAATGTG
>CAIYWF010000277.1 GCA_903929845.1 uncultured Chlorobiaceae bacterium
ACACCAAAAAGCCTGTCATTATTAAATGTTGTTGTCGGTATATCAAGTGGATTTTTGGGATAGAGGTGAATATCAAAAGCCGGATTATTGGTTGAGTTAAGCGGAAGACGACCTAACAGATAATGACTATCTCCATAATTGCGGCCGAAATAGAGCTGTGAAAAACCGATGGTGTATAATTCAGTGTTTCCATAGCCTACAGTCTGCCAACCACCAGCACCACCAAACCTAGTAGCAGAGTCAGGAAGTCCTGCTCCGCCACTAGGGGGATAGCTGGGAGCTTCATTGCTGATCAGAGCCCTGAAAAGATAGCCCCCCTCAAAATCACCCGCAACGTTCAGTCGCGCCCTGTACTGATAATATAAATTGTCCTGTGCTTTACGCGCTGCATCGAAAGCTTCATCTCTCACTCGAACAGAGACATCGCCGCCAAACTTCAGCTCAGCCGAAGCCGGTGATGCGTATGAAAGTACTGCAAACATTGCAGCAAGCGATAACATCCTTTTCATTTCATTTTCCCTTTTATTAGTTGTTGTGTTGTGTGTATTCCTGTAAATAGAAAAAGCCAGCTTTTTAAAACGAAAAAGCTGGCTTCGAGATTATAATCCACCCTGAAAAGCAGGGTCATAATGTCGATAATCGGCTGTTCCGTTTTTCAACGTCAATCCAGAGACAACAACAACCATTGTGCCTGCCGCTGATAATGCTGTTATGTCTCAATAATTGATAGTGCATTTGAGTAACGTTTGATTTACAGGTGTCAATAAAGCTTTATATCATGATAAAATCCAAGCATATACCATAAAAATACCGTTAATATGGGATGTAAAACCTCTTTTCAGAGCATATTTTATGATGAAAATACGGCATATCTTTGTTGGCCTGTGTCTGCCTGAATTTAAATGAACGGGTTTTCATGAAACGGAAGACCCAGTGAAATGGCAACTTCTTTGTGAGTCACATGACCACTCCAGGTATTAAGCCCACCTGAGAGTCCCGGTACCATAACCAAAGCACCTTCAAAACCAAGATCCGCAATTCTTTTTATGTAGGGTAGAGTCGCTCCTGTCAGCGCCTCCGTTGAGCTGCGGGGATAAGCTGCGGGCATGTTGGCGACACAATAATGGACGATCCCCTCTTCAATAAAAACAGGGTTTTCATGAGTGGTTGGGCGTGAAGTTTCAAAGCATCCACCCTGATCGATAGAAATATCGACTAACACAGCACCAGGCTTCATTTTTTGAAGCATGGCCCTGGACAAAAGTTTAGGCGCTTTTGCTCCTGTCACAAGCACCGCGCCAATTACCAGGTCGGCATCCAGAAGCATTTCCTCAAGATGCTGTTCATTGGAATAGAGAGTGTTGACCTGTGGTGGAAGCAAATTATCAAGTTCCCGCAACCGTTCCTGGTTGATATCCATAATCGTCACCTGTGCGCCAAGCCCTGCTGCTGCTTTTGCTGCATTAACACCGGCAGATCCGCCGCCAAGAATCACTACCTTGCCAGGAAGAACTCCAGGAAGAGAGCCAAGGAGTTTCCCTTCGCCACCCTGATGTTTGTCAAGATAAAAGCCTCCCATGATGATGCTCATCTTTCCTGCCACTTCACTCATAGGCGACAACAGGGGCAATTGCCCACCGTGTTCTACGGTTTCATAAGCAATCCCCGTTGTTTTGGAATTGACAAGATGTCTTGCAAGTTCCGGTGCGCTGGCAAGATGAAGATAGGTGAAGAGTATCTGACCCTCTCTGAAAAATTGGAACTCAGGCAGAATTGGCTCCTTAACCTTTACAATAAGGTCGTTGTTCCATACCACTCCAGGACTTTCACCAATGACTGCGCCGGATCGCCTGTACTGATTGTCGTCAAAACCGCTTCCTTCACCAGCGCCGCGCTCAACAACAACATGATGACCACTGCTGACGAGATGGCGTACTCCTGCAGGTGTGCAGGATACCCTGTTCTCGTTTGTTTTTATTTCTTTTGGAATACCAATATTCATGACTGGAGTGGGTAATACATGTGGAAAAAAGATCCTGGATTGTGTAAAAATACAGAATACAGGTACATGGTTAACCTTACATGCTGGAGAAATAATCAAATGATATGAATCTCCAATCTTTATTTGATTATTTGATTCTATCAAAATTATCTGCATTAGAAAATACCATATAAGGGGTATTATATCCCCTCCTTAAATGCTTCATTAATCATTTTTTCCATTCGCCTGCAGCTCCATACAGGGCAAGTATAACAATAAAACTCACCGAACAGATCAGATCAGGAATACTCCGTGGGCTGAAATTGCCAGACTTGAGTAAACTAATCCGCACCACAATGATCGCTGAAACCTATCTGAATTTTATTTATACTTCTCGATGATGCATTCGGGCACTTGCGCACTTCCCAAATTATGCATTTCAGCAACAGCGAAATATTTTATTACTCTTTCATGCAATTTTCAGCTCACCCTAATCGGTTTTTTTTCAAGCTGTTATCTTATCGCCTTTTCATTGTTCTTGCTTACCAGATGATAGCTGTTGTGGTAGGCTGGCACATCTATGAACTGACTCACGACACCCTTGCGCTTGGCTTGATTGGACTGGCTGAAGTTATTCCCTATTTCTCCTTCGCCCTCTTTGCTGGCTATGCCGTCGATCACCACTCCCGGCGTCTGTTCGGTGTGCTCGCCTCACTGATGGTCTTTCTCAGTGCATTGACTCTGACTGCAGTTGCTTCAGGGTTGATAACGGGAAATGCCTTATGGTGGCTCTACAGCGCCATAGCCTTTAATGGGGTTGCGCGTGCCTTTATCAGCCCGTCATACAGCTCAATGTTTGCCATCATTCTGCCCCGTAAAGAGTATGCGCGTGCATCAAGTCTTGGCAGCTCGGTTTTTCAGCTTGCACTTGTAGTCGGCCCGGCATTGGGAGGAGTCCTGGTTGGATTAGCCGGGAAAACTGCTGGATATGGCGTTGCTTCTCTTCTCAGTCTCGGCGCCGCCGCAGTTCTTCTGTCACTCCGTGTCAAAGAACCACCACCAGCAGAAAGCGCCGCAATCTTTACAAGCATTGCAAGCGGGCTCAGATTTGTCTTTGGCAATCAGGTTATTCTCGGCGCGCAGTCACTTGATATGTTCGCGGTGCTCTTCGGTGGCGCAGTGTCCATGCTGCCAGCCTTCATTCACGATGTGTTTCACTACGGGCCTGAAGGACTTGGCTTTCTTCGTGCAGCTCCGGCAGCGGGCGCTGTGATAACAGGACTTTTTCTTGCACGTCATCCCATCAATCTTCACGCCGGACGCTGGCTGCTTGGAGCTGTCGCAGGGTTTGGCCTCTGCATTATTGCCTTTGCCTTGTCCCAAAATATCTGGATTGCCAGCATGCTGTTGGTACTTTCTGGCATTTGCGATGGCGTTTCGGTTGTCATGCGCACAACCATCATGCAACTGGTGACACCCGATCCCATGCGTGGCCGCGTTTCGGCTATCAATGGCATTTTTATTGGCTCATCAAACGAACTTGGCGCTTTTGAATCGGGAATTGCAGCTCGCCTGATGGGACTGGTACCGTCAGTAATTTTTGGCGGAGTGATGACGCTTGCCGTTGTTGCCGCAACGACAAAACTGGCGCCAAAGCTGAGGCGTCTGGAGCTGCATCAATTGTACTGATTCTTTTCAGTTCCCTTATCTCATGAATAATGCCCACTCCTGCCTACAGTATCAGAAATAGACTTTACCTGAATATTAAAAACGGATGTTCAAACAACTGCTCATTCTTTTGCAGACACTTGGCTTAGAAGGTGAAAAATTTTTGCTTTTTCGAAAAATAAGTATGCATATTGAAAACAAAGTATTCAATATGCATACTTATGGGCAATGAAATATCTCATTTATTCCTCCAAACGAAACCAGAACCCCATGCTGAACAAACCTTTTAGAATTCTCATCGTCTTTTTAGGGCTTTTGGTCGCCTTCCTTCCCTTGACGGTTTCTGCTGTACCAGCGCTCAATCCCGAAAACACGATATATCTCGACCTTCCATCAGGACGAGTCGTCATCCAGATGCTTCCAAATGTCGCCCCACGCCATGTGGCTCGCATCAAAGAGCTGACCCGCAAAGGTTTTTATGACGGTCTCACTTTCCACCGTGTTATACCAGGATTTATGGCCCAGACCGGCGATCCGATCGGCGACGGTTCCGGCGGTTCCGGCCATGAACTTAAAGCTGAATTTTCAAATAAGCAGCATATCCGAGGCACCGTCTCCATGGCACGCGCCTCTGACCCCAACAGTGCCGACAGCCAGTTTTTTATCTGCTTCGCACCAGCACCATTCCTCGACGGGCAATACACCGTTTGGGGACAAGTCGTTTCCGGAATGGAATTTGTTGACAAGATCAAAGCCGGTTCGCAGTACAACAATGGCGCTGTTTCCAACCCCACCAGAATAGTACGTATGAAGGTTGCTTCGGATGTAAAACCGTGAGTTTGAGAGTTCGGAGGAATCCGGAAGGAACCAAGTGAAGCTCCCCGCTGCAAACGGCGGGGTATTGGGGCGCTGTAATGGTGCGTTCTCTTTCAGGCCTTAATCTACAAAGATATAATCCTTGTCTTTTGTCGCATCTTCAATTACCGGAAGTCCGAAAAAGAATTCCTTATCACCGACACTTTTCGGCGCAACGACTTTATTCTTAAAATCATCCCGTATCCTCATCATGAGTTCAGGATGAACCGTTACGGATGCAGGATTTTTGACGGTACGGAATCCATAAAAAATAGATGCCAGAACCTTTTCACGAAAAAAATCGCCGCCCACCTCATACTTCGTATCCATTTTCTATCCTGTTTGAGTTTCACCAATATACCTGATTCAGGACTAAAACCGCTTTACTTTGTCGGCGGCAACGGTTGCTGCCCAATGTGGTCAATCATGCGCAGACCGAAACGGTTAAACAGGAAAAAGCATATTTTTTTATTGGATTTATAGTTATCGATCATTTATACGTTCATCACCTTCATACTCTCCTCTCCAAACTGGCTGATGACACGAACAGCAATTTTCTGGTTTGGTTTTATGGTAACCGGGTGTGAGGTGAAGCCGTAGAGGCGATCGAAGGCTTCGTCGTCGATTTCGATTTTCAGGGTCTTTTCGGCGTTGCGTTTGGTTTTGGTGCGGGCGAGGTCGCTGAGGCCTTTTTTCCATTGGCTGAATTCGTCTTGACTGCCTCCGCAGAAGAAGAGTTGTTTGACGACGAAGTTGCTGCCGTCGTAGTCGTCGTCTACCATCCAGTAGGCGATGTCGGCGACGTTGCGGGCTTTGACCTGGTCTTTGATGGGGTCGTAGATGTCGAGGCCACAGATTTCGACGGTGGCTTCGGTGCCGGTTTTGTGGAGCTTGATGTCGGGCTCGCCGATGGTGATGAAGGAGCCAGCTTTTTTGTCTTTTTTCATGAGGCCGTCTTGCATAAGATCGTCGTGCATACGGGCCTTGGTGACTTCGAAGGTGCCCATGCTGGTGGTCTGGGTACTGTTGACAATGTCGCTTTCGAAGCTGAAGCCAAGGATGATGAGCCAGTTGGCATCGCCGCGCTGGCGGCACTCCTTGATGGCATCGTTCACAGCATTTTTGCTGACGGTACCGAATTTCGGACCGATGTGGAAGTAGGCTTTCTTTTCACCTTCGGGCGTGGGGTAGAAGCCTTCGGCATGGAGGGTGGAGCTGACAAGACGCTCAATGCGAATAAAGACAGCCTGCTCGTTTTTGATGCCGTTTTTCACTCCGGCAGATTTCAGGTGGTCGAATACCCGCTCTTCAAATCCGGCCATTCCTTCGGCTTCGGCGGCGGTTTCTGTCACGGCATCGGGGCTGACTGGCTCGTAGTTCTGGAGAGTCTCGACGGTAAAGGGGCCGCAGACGCGGAGCTTCTTTTTGTCTTCGAGAGGCTTGTCGTAAAGCGTTTCGGTTGATGGCGGTTCGTCGTTGGCAAGGGATTTCAGGGTGATGTGCGGCACCTCTTCGTAGACAAAGCCCTGACGGATATCGCCTGATTTTTCGGTTTCTGGCTTTTCAGTAACGCTTTTTTTGATCTTCCCCTCCTTCTCTGTGGCCTGCACGTCAACATCACTGTAGAGATGGTAGTAGGGAAAGGTTGCCGTCATGAAGCGGGTTTTGGCAATGTTCAGGGCTATACGGCTGGTGTCGATGGTGATCCACCGTCTCCCCCACTGCTCGGCCACGTATGCCGTTGTTCCGCTGCCGCAGGTCGGGTCAAGCACCAGATCACCGGGATCGGTGGTCATGAGTATGCAACGTTGAATAACTTTCAAACTTGTTTCAACCACATAGCTCATATTACTTGGAGCAGACGTATCATGCCAATATGCAGTTAGAGGCGTAATGGGAAAATCACTATGCTTCAGTACATATCGAAGTGTTTTTCCCCCTGAGTATGGAACTAAACGATTTAATTCAACTAATCTTTTAGCTCCCTTTGGATCAGTTTTCCAACTCTTACCTTTAGGAGGGAAGTATTTTTTATTGTGTAAAGGTATTTCAAAGACTCTATCCGAACTAAATCCAATTGGAGACATTGAAATCAGTTGACAAGGAATAAAATATTGATCAACTAACTTATGATTTTGAATTTCCTCGTTTGATAACTGCCGTCTTTCCCCATCTTTAAATTCGGCTAAATTCCAATGACTATCACCTTCTACA
>CAIYWF010000278.1 GCA_903929845.1 uncultured Chlorobiaceae bacterium
CTGCTCGACCGCTGTCTGGATATGGCACAGCGCCTGCAGAGCGGTGCCGCGCCGGAGTTCGAAAGAGCTGGAAGAAAAGCCTCCGGGCTTGAGTGAACGTATTGGTGACACGGTCAACTTTTCCTTTCAAGTTACGATGATTTGTAACTGCTGTAGGCCATGCGCACCCCGCGACTTGAAAAGACGAGAACGACTGCGGCCAGAATCGTTACCATACATCCCAGGCGAATGGCTATCCCGGTACCAAAATGTTCTGAAAGATAGCCGATTTCAAGGTTACCAATCGGCATGAAGCCCATGAACACCATCATATAAAGGCTCATGACCCGTCCCCTGAAACGGTCGTCAACCGTACTCTGGATGGTGGCGCTGAGTGTCGAAACCGCCGACACCAGCCCGAAGCCACCCAAAAAGAGAAATACAAGCGCTGAAGGCAAAAAAGTGGTCATCGTAAATCCGATAAGAGCGAGAGAGAAGAGGATTGTCCCGCCTGCGATGAAAACAAGGCGATCGATTTTTCTGGAATAGATGGAGACAAGCACAGTGCCGACAACCGAGCCAAGACCAGAGACACCGTAAAGATAGCCCATTCCCGAAGCATCCATGTGGAAAGTATGCTTGGCAATATAGGGTAGCATGGTAACATAAGACCATGCAAAAATTGAGATAACCGCGATATACAAGATACTTGTCCGGATAACCGGATGCTCCCAGGAGTACTTCAGCCCATCTCTGATTGCCTGAAGAGGCTGCTGGCTGATTTTCGCGGAGGGTGCTTTTTGCGTCTCCTTCATGGAGAGCAGAGAGATAATGACGGCAATAAAACTGACACCGTTGACCATAAAAGCCGTACCTGTGCCGGTTGCCGAAATAAGCACACCTGCAATGGCTGGCCCGATAACCCGTGACCCGTTATAAATCGCCGAATTCATCGCAATTGCCGATGCAAGATGCTCACGCTCCACTATTTCGCTAAGAAAAGCCTGGAGTGCGGGAACATTGAGTGCGTTCACGCAACCGAGAAGAAAGGAAAGCACAAGAATAATCCCGAGGGTTACAGTACCGGTCATGGCGAACGTGCCAAGTACAAAAGCAAGCACCATCGCCGCTGACTGCGTCCAGAGCAAAATAGTCCTTCTCGGATAACGGTCAACAACAACACCGCCAAACAGCGAGAGAAAAAGTGTCGGCAATGTGGAGGCCGCAGCAGCAAGCCCAACGTCAAAGGCAGAACCGGTTATTTCAAGCACCAGCCACCCTTGCGCCACCATCTGGATCCATGTTCCAATCATCGAGATCACCTGTCCTGGAAAATAACGGCGAAAATTCTTGCTCTCAAACGCAGGAAAGGCTGAGAGGAGTTGCCGTGTAAAGCCACGATTTCTTTCGGCGTCTGCGTTATCAAGTTCTGCTCTTGCGGAATCTTCGGCAGGTAAGTTCATTGCCTCCATACATCTTCATTAAACACATTGTTACCGCTCAAAGGTATCAAAAGAAAGCGGAAAATCCTGCCACCCCATAAAACGCATAAAAAGCGCGTTGGTGCGGCAAAAAGGAATACTATTATTCTTTAAAAAAAATTAACTGTACATTTGTGCTTCAGTTGAAATTGCAATTTATTTGACGGTGTTCGTAACTTTTCTCAACAAAAAAAAAGGAGAATCTTTCGATGAATGTTGTAAATCCGGAAGCTATCGGGTTGTTCGGGCTGATTGTCACCGTCTGGGTATTCGGACTCGAGCAGTTAGGATTTGGGCTTGACGAGGAGACTGATCATGCAAAACTGGGCCGAAATCTTGCCCATGTTGCCTTCTATTTCGGAGGGTTAACCCAACTTTTCACGGCCGCCTGCATGTATCTGTTTGATATGGGATTGCCGCCTGAAATCAGAATTTACCTGGGAACCATCTTTGCTACTTACGGAATGTTCTGGATTGTTGTTGCCAAGCATTTCTACAATCCAGGTGACAAAAAGATTTATGCACACCTTTTTCTCGGCATCTTTTTCATCACGGCAATTTTCAGCTACAAAGCCATTCTTCTCGGAAAAATATGGCCTTTAGCTACTGTATTGCTGCTCATTAACTTGCTGACCATTTTGCTGCCTTTTGCCTGGTACAAGCAGAATGCTTTCATCACAAAAATCTGTGGAGCAACGAACGTTGCCATCGGACTTTGCGCCATTCCCCTTCTCCTCAAAGCACTCGGAGTGTAACCTGCTCCTCTTGCCCGAAACAGCCATCAGTTTTACGGTTGTTTCGGGCCACAACGATCCCCCTTTCAGCCCCTCAACCATTTCATGATTATCCATTCTTTATACTTATTTTCAATGGTTGGTTATTTTGCAGATTTAACCTGATTTGCTAATATGAGTGCTTGAAGGACAAACAAGTCGCCAGAATCATTACAGCTTTTTTTCAAGCACTAAAACCATTCGCACCATGAGTGATCATATCTATAAGAAAATTGAACTTGTAGGCACTTCTCAAAAAAGCATTGAAGAGGCTGTCAATAATGCTGTTGCCAAAGCAGCCGAATCGGTCAGAAACATTCGCTGGGTTGAAATCCAGGAAACCCGCTGTCATGTAGAGAACCAGAAAATTGCCTACTGGCAGGTTACCGTGAAAATCGGCTTTACTCTTGATGAAAACTGATCAGGAGTAACATACAGTACAAGAAAAGGGCGCCTTTGCCAGCGCCCTTTTCTTACTTCGTCTACAAAAAACGTCAGCTTTCGCTCGAGTAGTTTTCCGGAGCCAGCGACCAGTGTGCTGGAGACTTCCAAAGCGTCGAAAGCATCAATTCACGGATATGTGGAAACTCTTTGGGCAGTCTGTCGTAAATCATTTCGAAAAGCTCCTCATGTGAAAGAAGCTCATTCTTCCATGCTTCGCGATCGACCATCATCAGCTTGGTAAACTTCTCCGCCGTCATTCCCTCAAGTCCTTTCCAGTCAAGCATCTCATACTTCGGCATCCAGCCAAGCGGACTCTCTACAGCGCCTGCTTTGCCATGAACACGATCGACAATCCACTTCAGTACCCTCATGTTTTCACCAAAACCTGGCCAGAGGAACTTGCCGTTCTCATCCTTGCGGAACCAGTTGACGCCAAAAATTCTTGGAAGCTCAGGCAGTGTTCGACCAACATTGAGCCAGTGTGTGAAATAATCTCCCATGTGATAGCCACAGAAAGGAATCATGGCAAAAGGATCTCGACGAACATCACCAACCTTTCCTGCGGCTGCGGCTGTCTTCTCAGAGCCCATGGTCGCAGCCAGATAGACTCCCGAATTCCAGTTTGCTGACTGGTAGACAAGCGGTACAGTATCTCCGCGACGGCCACCAAAAATAAAGGCGCTGATAGGCACTCCTTTCGGATCTTCCCAGGCAGCATCAAGGGAAGGGCACTGATTTGCCGGAGAGGTAAAGCGGGCATTGGGATGCGAAGAGAGCCTGCCGCAATCAGGAGTCCATGCATGACCCTGCCAATCGATAAGATGATCAGGAGCAACATCTGTCATGCCTTCCCACCAGACATCGCCATCAGTAGTCATGGCAACATTGGTAAAAATACAGTTTTGACCAAGCGTTGCCATAGCATTTGGATTTGATTTGTCTGAGGTGCCCGGTGCAACACCAAAAAAGCCATATTCGGGGTTTATGGCACGAAGACGCCCATCTTCACCGGATTTAATCCATGCAATATCATCACCAATGGTAGTCACCTTCCACCCCTCAAATGATTGAGGCGGAATAAGCATAGCAAAATTAGTTTTACCGCAGGCACTGGGGAATGCTGCGCCTATGTAGGTTTTTTCTCCTTCGGGAGATTCGACACCGAGAATCAGCATGTGCTCAGCGAGCCACCCTTCATCCCTTGCCATTGAGGAGGCGATACGCAAGGCAAAGCATTTCTTGCCGAGAAGGGCATTGCCGCCATAACCGCTGCCAAAAGAGATAATTGAACGCTCTTCGGGAAAATGAACAATGTACTTCGTATCATTGCAGGGCCAGGGAACATCCAGCTCGCCGGGCTGAAGAGGAGCGCCAACAGAGTGAAGACAGGGAACAAAGTCACTGTTTTCACCGAGCAGCTCCATAACCTTGCTTCCCATCCTTGTCATGATCCGCATGTTCGTTACCACATAAGGCGAGTCAGAAATTTCAACACCGATATGCGCAATAGGCGATCCAAGAGGCCCCATGCTGAAGGGGATAACATACATAGTACGACCCATCATACAGTCCCTGAACAAATCTTTAAGGGTCTCTTTCATCTCCCTGGGAGCTACCCAGTTGTTTGTTGGGCCAGCATCCTGACGACGAATACTGCATATATACGTTCTATCTTCTACACGTGCAACGTCACTTGGATCCGAACGACACAGATAGCTGTTGGGACGTTTCTCTTCAGACAGTTTGATAAACGTGCCGCTCTCTACCATCTGCTGACAAAGAAAGTCATACTCTTCCTGGGAGCCATCGCACCAGTGCACCGAACTCGGACGACAAAGTTCTGCCGTCTCCTGTACCCATTGGATCAGCTTTTTGTTTTTCACATAATCCGGAGGATTGATCTGCATTGAAGTCATGATCGTTCTGTTATTGGCTTGGGGTTATAAAAAAAACGCCCCCAATCACCACTGACTGCGGACGTGTAGAAGAAAAACTGAGATCCGGATTAAGGGGCCACCGGAGCAAACAACCATGATGCATGGTATGAAGGCTTTATTTAGGGGTTTCCGTTTTTCTGAGAGCCTCAACAATTATTTTCTCAAACACCACTCTGCTTCGAGCTCCAGTAATAACCTGGGTAATCCTGCCTGAAGAATTAACAACAAAAGAGGTGGGAATAGCACTAATACCGCCGTCAACATACCTGTTGAAGGCTGAAACCAATTGATCATCAGCCATGACAACCGGATAACTTATTTTATTTTTGAGAATAAAAGCGCGGACATTTGGTTCAGTTTCATTGAGAGCCACACCAATAAAAGTAAAGCCCTTGCGACCATACTGAGTCTGCAGGGAAACCATATCGGGAACCTCCGACCTGCAAGGGGGGCACCACGATGCAAAAAAATTCACGATATAGGCTTTTCCTGCAAGTTGAGCAGATCCGACTGACTTCCCGTTGAGAGAAACCGCCGCAAAACCAGGAGCCAAAGAAGGTACCGCCATCTGTGGAGCTGCCGATACTACCCTGGAAGCACCAGCCAGGAACAGTGCGCTGACCAGACATACCTTGAAAAATTGACTGATAATTTTTTTCATGCGATCCTGGTTAAATAAATCCAAAGAAACTCGATTACCATTGATTGTTAATATATCAATTCTTCTTTTTTTTGAAAGACTAAATAAATGAGCCCGCATTTAGTCTTTGTGATTCTCTGTCAAAAAAATTATATTTCGGCTTGTTTATTTTATGCTTAAGCCACCTTAGCTCAGTTGGTAGAGCAACTGTTTCGTAAATAGTAGGTCGTGGGTTCAAGTCCCTCAGGTGGCTCGCTGGCGGGAACAGGCAAAAGAGCGAAACCATCTGACGCATCATTTCTGATACAAAAAGGCGCACAAGCCCTGAAGCATGAACGTTTGATTACACCATAAAATCCTATCCACACTGTCACTATGCAAGAAGGTAAGATTTCCCAAATCATCGGCCCTGTAGTTGATGTCGATTTCCCTGAAGGACGGTTACCGTCAATTCTGGATGCACTGACTATTACAAGACCAGACGGCACAAAGCTCGTTCTTGAAACACAGCAGCATCTTGGAGAAGAGCGCGTGCGTACCGTTGCAATGGAGAGCACCGACGGCCTGGTAAGAGGCCTCAACGTTACGAATACAGGCCGTCCCATACAGGTACCGGTCGGACCTGAAGTTCTTGGCAGAATGCTGAATGTTGTCGGAGACCCGATTGACGGACGTGGCCCGGTAGTTACGAAAAAGTCGTATTCGATTCATCGCCTTGCCCCGAAATTTGACGAAATATCCACGAAAGCAGAGATGTTCGAAACCGGCATCAAGGTCATTGATCTTCTTGAGCCATATTCTCGCGGCGGTAAAACCGGTCTCTTCGGTGGCGCAGGTGTAGGCAAGACCGTTCTGATCATGGAGCTGATCAACAATATTGCCAAGCAGCAGTCTGGCTTCAGCGTGTTTGCTGGCGTCGGCGAACGTACCCGTGAAGGAAACGATCTTTGGCACGAAATGATGGAATCAGGCGTTATCGATAAAACAGCGCTTGTCTTCGGTCAGATGAACGAGCCTCCCGGAGCGCGCCAG
>CAIYWF010000279.1 GCA_903929845.1 uncultured Chlorobiaceae bacterium
ATGTGGTGCATGTACTTGCGAAATATTTTCAGCATTTTCCCAACTCGTTTTTCTCCGACATCGTACACGGCAATATAGTACATGGCTTTTCAGTGTTTGAGCGTTTAATGCTACCACCAGCTTCGGAACGCATGGTATGAATCTTCGCCAATGAGATGTTTGATGAGTTTATAGCATTCGAGACGAATGAGGCGGCGATATGAAACATCCCTGCCAAGTCCCCGATGCTTGATGGTTGTTCTCATACGCTCTTCAAACTCCTTGACCACAATTTTCCTGCCAGCATCGTTCAGGTGGCAAAAGTTCAGGGCAGTGGTAAAATGTTTCGCCTGAATTTCACGGGTGTTGACCAGTTTGAAAATCATCCGGTCAATAAACATCGGCTTGAAAATTTCAGCCATATCAAGCGCCAGTGAAAACCTGCGTTCCGACGGTTCATGCAGAAAAGAGATTGTCGGGTTGAGCTGTGTCCGGTAAATTTCGGTGAGGCAGGCTGAATACATCAGGCTGTTACCGAACGACACCAGCGCATTGACGGCATTATCCGGCGGACGTTTCACCCGTTCCGAAAAGGAAAAAGCTGGGTCGGCCGAGCGGAGCAGATGCTGCCACGATTGATAATAGAGCTTGCGGATATTCCCTTCAATACCCATCAGACAAGGGATATCAGATGCCGTCACAATACTGCCCGAAAGCGACTCAATCTGCGCTATAGTATGAAAGAGCATGTCAACACTTTCCTGCCCCAGCGCAGCCTGCCGCGAATCGGCAGTGTAGTATTTCAAATTTCGCGTAATATTTGCTGCCGCAGCCTCAATAAACTCACGAGCAAGCTCCATCCGTTTTTTCAGTGAGCTGTAATGCTTCACCTGATGCACAACCAGATACCCCGACAACAAGTATTCGCGTGGGTAGTACGAGCCTGAATAAAACCCGTAATAGTTGAACAAGTGCATGGGAATGTGGTACTTGGTCAGAAAGTTCAGGAACTTCGTGTTGAAGTTCACCTCACCGAACACAAAAAAAGAATCAATGTTATTGATCGGGATCACTCGCCTGCCACCGGTATTCAGCTTGTCATCCTTCACGGGATTGAGCGAAAAGCTCTCCAGCTCATCCGACTCAAAATAGAGCAAAGGATCCGTTTCGATAGTCACCTCATCCTGCGTGACATGGGGCACAAAACAAATGGTGTTCTCACGCCGAATGAGCACACCATTTGAGAAGATGTAAAACGGCTGTTTTGTAGGAATTGATTGGGACATACGATAAAAAGTTTATCATATACAGCTTAAATACAATACTCCTATTCTTGTGATGCTGAAAATAGTTGATGCTCGTAATCGAAGCTGCTCATTTTTTTAATCAAAGCCTTTTCAGCATTATCAAGAGCATCAATGCATTCTTGTTTTGTTCTGATATATCCGCCTGCCGCTAAAGTAACGTAAGTTTCGACGCCATTCATTTCTTCTTCTATGATAGGCTCAGCTTTGTTTTCGTCCTCTTCTTTAAGTTTTGCTCTAATGCTACCAGCAATTTTATTAGCATTTTCTGAAATCGAAACGGCTAAAGTTTCCATCAAACTGAAAGTGCGTGCCTGATTTGATGTAATTGTCCAGTTGATAATAGCATGAGCAAGCCCTTTAATCAAACGTTCACGCATCTCCTTTGGAGCAAGCAAACATGAACCAAAAACCGTATCGGTTTCTGTCCATCCTTTTTCACGTAAACACTCTTCAGTTGTATCTATAATTTCCGGCTCCAACATATTGAGTGATACACAAAACAGACGACGCAAATCAATGGCAATATCCTGAACAAAAAGTCCGGTTGCTCTTCTGTTATTAGGAATCCATTTTCTGCTTAAGCTCCTATCTTTTCCAACCAAGAGTTCAGTAATTTGCTCTTCAGTTAGCTCTTGTCCTTTCTCATTTCTTATTATAACTTCATTATTTGGTCTATCACTTCTATCAAAAGAAATATTTTCAGAATCAACGCTAGAAAGCAAAGGATGAAGACCTCACATTGCTGAGATAGAAAGTGGACTTCTTCTTTTTAAAGTTCTATCCTTACCACCCTTTGCAGCTTTCATCCAGCCACCAAATAATTGGTCTGAATATAGTGGATTGCAGGTTGCATAAACCTCACCTTCCTTCATCACACCCTGTTTATCAACATCAAATAAAAATGTAGTTGGGGAAGGAACTTCCTTTAAAGATTTTGACAATGCTTCCAGCAAGGATCGTTTTATCTGCTGACCACTGGAATATGGAATACTACGGTTGAACTGAGGATCATAATACGTTTTTTGACCATCGGCAACGCAAAATACAGTATGGTCTGCTCTTTTAAGAGTTCTAACATAAATAGTGCTCATGATCATATTTTTAAGGTTTATGAATTTCTTTCTCGCTCAGCAAAAGCGTAGTCAAATTTGATTAAAACTACAAAGTAACCAAAATCTTCAGCCGACATCAAATGTACTTTATCCCGTAAGCTCTTGAACATTTTGAGCTTACTTTCATCGACATCTTTAATCAGCGTTGTCAGTGCATCTAAAAATGATTTTTTAGTTTTAGCCACTAATAGTTCAGACTGAATAAGATTTTTTCTATCAGTCTTTGTTGTTCCCTCCCTATACTCGTGAAGCGCTAATGCAACTTCAGCGGTATATTTCAAAGATTCTTCTTTGTTTTTTGTGATCATTGCTAATAACCATGTTTTATATGTTCTGAAAGTAATAAGGTTTTCATAATCTTTCTGTTCGGCGTTTTTTACTCGAACGCTATAATCTTCTTCAGCTTCTCCCTTTTTTCGCGCAGCAACCGGTTTGATTAATTTGAGGTTTGAATCATTTCCATAATATTTTCTTAAATCCTTTGGCTCTAAAGCCTGCAATCCAAGAGAACCTAACTTGCAAGCACGTTTGATATGCAGCCCAAAAAGTGATTCATACTCTCTGGTATCATCTAATGCAGCTTGCTCGCCGAATAATATCTTATAATAGTCAAATAGTTTTTGTGCTTGAGAGAAATGAAAGGGATAAAAGCCAAGCGTTTTATTAGTTTTCCCTAAACTATAAACATAGCCTGTAAAAGTATGATGAGGAAATTTTCGAGAAATATTAAAAAAAAGCTCACTCCACTTTACAGTATTTACTTCAATATTTTTATCACTACGAGAAAAAATATTGTGTGCATGAAGCATAGCAAAATCAAAATCTTCTCGAAATTGTTTACCATATGATAAATTTAACCATTGACCATTCCACGTATTAACTTGATTTCCTCTAAGTTCAGATATTGTTGTATCGTTTAAAAACTGTCTATAAACATGCCAACCTTCGTAGAGTTTTAGCAAAATCTCTGGTTCGTTAAAAAAAATCGTATACGCACCTGTTACTCCAATACCAAAGCCTCCTCCAATCCAAGATAAATAGATCTCTTCATCATCAAAAAGCAACCCAATGTCAGTCACTAAACCTGATGTGGTAGCAAATTCTTTCTCTTCAGCCGCAGGAAATCCAATAGCCGTACTGGCATCAATCTCCCCATCTAAAATTTTTTGATGTAGATTTTCTAATTTTTCAATTCGTTCCGCTGGTTGTAATGAATGGGTTTTTTGACCAGATGACATTTGCACAAATGGTGAGTTTGTAACCCAAAGCATGTATTTTTGATGATTAAAAAAGCACTCAAAATAGAAACTATCAAAAAACTCTTTTGCCGAAAAAGTTTTTCCATATCTTTCATTATAAGCATATAAAAATGTTTTTCCAATTGTTGCCACTATCATAATTTTTTATAAAAATGAGTATTCAATAGTATAATTTTCTGTTTTGACTAACTCTTCAATAAGACCTAAATTTTTACTATACGCTTTATCAGGAATAATAAAAGGTGAAGATCCATATCCATCATTTAATTGTCGAAGCTCTTTGACGATAAAATATCTGGCATGTATCTCCATTTTATAGCGTTCATCATAATCCGATTGCATATAAGAATCTTTATCGGTTTCAAGAATGCAGCTTACACTATCAATATCTAATAACTCAAGAAGAATAGCTTTACTATTATGAGTGAGCTTATCAATGCTCCATTTTTCTGTCTCTTTGAAAACAGAATGTTGTTCAATATTCAAAAAATCAATTTCTGTAAAAACATTATCTATTTTCCCTTGCAATGACTTTTCATCTAAGACTTCTCCATTTGGTAAAACCTTATAACTTTTATTGATAATTTCAATGTCATAAGGTTTTGCATCTTTTGCATTATCGGGAGGTGGTAAAACATAAATTGATTTATATGTGCCGATAGTCTCTTTTGTTCTCTTCCGGTGTACCCTGCCAAAGCGCTGAATGAGTGCATCTAATGGTGCAGCTTCCGTAACCATTAGATCAAAACTAATATCCAAGCTCACTTCAACGACTTGCGTTGCAACCACAATGCACGCCTCAGTAGATGAGTTAAAATTACCGTTTGGTTTTCCAAATTCGTCAAGTCCAAGTAGCAAACGCTCCTTTGCATCTCTGTCGCCTTTAGTAAATCGACTATGAATGAGAAGAATCGGAGTTTCTGGGAACAGTTCCCTAAACTTGGAATACTGTTCTTGCGCTGCTTTGACCCGGTTACAAACTACAAGAACTTTTTTCTGCTCGCTTACCGATTGCGCAATGATAGCAATGGCGCTCTCCCAACTGTCAATTTTATGAATACTATGGCGATTGAATTGTTCCAACTCACTCTCTTCCAATTGAACTTCTAATACATTTTCTTTGCCGAGCAAATCAATAATGCGACTGTAAAGCAGTTTCGGCATTGTCGCAGTCCCAATATGAATATTGCAACAGAGATATTTGAGTACTTGGATAATTTTCAGCACAATTGCTCGCGTCACATCAGTATAGGTGTGAATTTCATCCAAAATGACATCACAACCTTTGATATCCATAATCATTGCTTCGTAACCATTTGTGCCAAAAGCAATTGCAGCGATTTGATGAGGGGTAAGAACTTTTACGGCGGCACCAACATGACCTTGAATAATTTTTTCTTCTCTGGATTTTCCTTCTAAAACAATTTTTGAAGCTGCATGTAATAAGCGAATATCGATATCGGGATTGTCGCTTGTAAGGTTGTTTTTCACTTGCTTATACATGGCGTTGATTGACGCTTGAAACGGTAAAGTGTAAAACACACGCCCCTTGCATCTTCTGAACAAAAAGTCCGTTTTTCCTGCACCAGTAGAGGCAACAACCATCGTGTGTTTTTTTTTGGAAGAAGCGCTTTTTAATGATAGAGGATAAAGATCATGTTTCCTGTTGTAGAAATCAAGGTTTGGCTTTTTGAAAATCCTCTCAAGATAATTGTCTGTCTTGCTGGAAAGTGCGGAGGCAAAGTAGTCCGCAGCCATTAAGAGACCTCGCCATTCCGAATAACCTTGTTCATTAACAGCATTTCTACAATACTTCAAAACCATTTCATAGTTCTCTTTGGCTTCGTCTATGCTAATGTTATGAACAGTGATTCCAAAAGCACTAAGAATTGTAAAGGCGTCTTTTTTCCATGACTCCCAATCTTTGCTATGAAGTACGAAAGAATCATCACGATTTTCTTCCAAGTCAAGAATACCCTTTTTTCCAACATCACATAAAACAGACTTATGATGAGCAATAATCATTTCAATTAGTGCAGGGTGCAAATCCTGTTCAAACAACGAAAGAAAAAAACAAGATGCAATTTCATGACGAAACGGTTTATCCTGTTTTTTATTTGTGATTAATCGTTTCTGAAAAACAGAACTGGCTTTACCAATATCGTGAAGAATTGCACCATATCTCGCTATTTTTGGATCGATATTTGAATAAACAGCAATTTTTTCTGCAACATTGCTAACCAGAAGCAAATGTTCGTGTAGTGTAGTTTCTTCTGGCTTGCCTTTAGCTTTAATGTGTGGACAGATCCATATCATATCAATAATTATTTTTTACAGGCGTTCCAAAAATTTTTATATAACCAAACATTTTTTCATTTTGCTTATACCTGTTATATCCCACAAGAAAAGACTGTTCATTCTTTTCTAATATCAATTCGAACCCTGCAAATAACTCCTCATCCGTATCAAACTCTTCTTTGCTTACTTCTAATATTTCTTCAGTTGGATAAAGAATATCTTCATTTCTTGCAAGACAAATATGCTGTTTTACTGCAACCTCAGCATCTTCCAAATTTAGAAAAGCAAGAAATAAAACAGGTTCAATCATTACACAGCGAATTAATATAGCGTAAGGCCGCTCATAAGATTTATTGTTTTTTGTTCCTTTTTCATTCCACCCTCGTGGCTGAACTTGTTCTTGTTGTTGTGATATCTGTTTATATCTTAATCGATGACTGAAAATTTTCTTAATTTCACCATTATCATTTCTAAGTAATTCAGGAAAAAGCTTACGTTCAATTCCTGTAATTATTGAAGGAGTTAAAAATTGTTGACTATAAGTTTCGCTATCTCTAACGGCTGTCCAAGGCTTTATAAAGCCAAAAGGGCCAAAATATTTAACGACATAATACATAGTAAATGATTTTAAATCAATGCACCAAAGCCAATTCCTGTTGAATTTCCAACGCCTACATTCCAAGCAAAAGCAATTGTCTCAGGCTTTCCGCTTACAATGACAGGACACCAGTTCACTTTATTATTTATACCTTTATATGAAACTAATTTTACTTTTCGTCTTTCATAGCTTTTGTCAAATGAAATTTTTAATGACTCGTCATTCATACCAGCAGCATTCAGCTTTGTTTTCATTGTCTCTGTCATAAACAGATCCGAGTCATCGTCAAAGTATAGATAATGAACATACTTTTTATCAACCATTCTTTTAATTAAAACTGGAGTCGCGAGCATAAATCTTTCTTCTAACTTAAATACAGGATTTTCACAAACAATAACTTCTCGAACTATCATTCCATACCCAACTTCAGGACTAATCTGAATTTGTTTAATAATCTTCATTAATAACTTTGAATCATAAGCACTAATAAACCACTCTCCTCCTTCAGGAAAAGTAAGGTTACTTTTATTGGTGGAACCACATCTTAATCCAGAAAAAGAATACAACGAAAGACTATCATGGATTTGTGCATCACTGACCCATCTATGAAATACCCCAGCCAATACAGCGTTATATTCAAAAGGTACTGGCTGTTTATTTGTTGTTAATTTCAAATTAATTCGCATTACTGTATTTGATTTTGCTTGTCAAAATACTTCTCATCAACCCCACCATCCCAAGCCCCATTGCATTATTCACCCCAAATCCACATTCATAGCCGACCTTTATCAGCTCTGGATGGCCTGTCACGGTAAAAGGGCATTCGATGTCCTTGACTCTGCTCTCTTTACCGTTTGCGTCCTTAATGGTAATCAGCTTTTCCACACTCCTCCCCTTTTCCTGCATCCGCTTGAGATATCCAACCTCAAACATTATCGAAAATGGGACGCTGCCTTCTGGTGGTTCGGCGCCATAGATACCTCGATACTTGGCTTGCAGATTGTGCAGCAGCATGTCGGGCAGACGGTTGTCGTCGTAGCGGAGATACTCTTTTGTATTCATTCCCGACGAGGGATCGCGATAGAGTGATGCAGCAAGCGGGGAGAGCATCGAAAATGCCATCCGTTCCGACCACTCTGGATCGGGTAGTGACTCGATAAGCTGCTTTTCGAACAAGGCGTTTTCTATACGCAACGCGCCATCACTAAAGAGACCGGAAATAAGATGCTGCAAAAATTCCTCTTTTGGAGAGGAGAGATAGAGCGTCACCGTACGGGAGCGCGACACAATTCTTCCCTGCTCAACGGTGCGTACCGGAATCTGCAAGTTGGAAAAGGTGAAATATTTGAACTTCTCCCGGGCGCCTTCAGAGGCATATCCATGCTCGTGCAACTGCGTGGCAAAAGAGCTTGATGAGTGTGCGAGCGTGGCATATATCGCCGAAGCGAGATGGTAGCCTGTATTGAGCGGAAGATATTCTACAGATTTCTGCTGCCGAAGTGTCAGCTTGAGTCTCATAAAGGGTAATCCTCAGAAATCGGTGTCACAAATTGAGCATTGTTCCAGCTAAAATGAGCAACCGGTTGTGGTGATTGTGAAGCCATAGAAATGATTTTAAGCGGAGCAATGAAGAGTTCATCAAACATATCAAGCCTATACTCACCTTACACAATATTTTTATCAATAAAAAGAGGTTATCGACGTAATAATCGATTTTATTGATTGATATAAACCCAACGGCGGGAGCAGCAAATATCTTGATAAAGGAGCAGAGCTAAGGGCTTTTACCTCTTCACATACACCATGACCAGCACGGAGTTGCGGTCTCGGCTGAATGGTGTTCAGGGATAATCCTGGCGAGTGGGGCGCACAACAATGTCGCTGATATGCACCTGTGGCGGTTGACTGACGATGTAGTGAATGGCGTTTGCCACATCTTCACCAATCAGCAGCGGCCCGAAGCGCTCCTGAAAGTTATTTACCAGCTCATCGCTGTAGCCCAGCCACCGACTGAAATCCGCTGAGAACAATGCCCGGCTCAACCAGTGACACGCGAACCCCTTTTGTCCCCACTTCACGACGCAACCCCTCTGCCAAAGCATGCACGGCAAATTTTGTGGCGCCATAGACCGCGTTGAACGGTGATATATGGCGGCCCACCACCGACCCGACAATCACAATATCTGCCGCAGAGCGAGGGAATGCATGCTGCTGCACCTCCACCATCTTCAGGGCAGCTTTCTGTATCAGAGCAAGTGCTCCGGTGACATTAATTCTCATAACATCCTCAAGCTGTGAAAGATCGGCATCTTTAACCGAGCCGCCCAGTCCCCTGCCAGCATTGGCTACTACAATATCCGCCTCTCTGCCAAAACGTTCTTCTGCTATGGCAAAAAGCCTGTCAAGCCCCTTCTCTTCTGACGCATCACCCTCAACACCGGCAAATGCCTCCCCAATCTCCTGCTCAAGCGCTGCAAGTTTGGTACCATTGCGACCATTGCCAACCACACCAAATCCGGCTGCGGCAAACTTTTTGGCAGTTGCCTCACCAATGCCGGAGGTTGCGCCGGTTACAATTGCTATGCGTGAATATCTCTTACTTATTAATAATCGCTGTATTTTTAAGAATAGCCAAGTCCTCAGCAGCTCTTCCTGGAAGGCTGGTTTGCGGAGGGTATCACCCTTCACCTTGCCAGCAAAAGAGTATCAAAACATCACGCATCCAGAAACACAATCTCATCCGGAAAATCACTCAACCTGAGGCCGCCTTCATCGGTAACGATGAAAGTATTTTCAATGCCGATAGCCCCTTTGCCGGGAATGACGAACTTTGGCTCGACCGCAATTACCTGATTGGCCTGCAATGTTACAGCAAACCCTTTGGCCAGTACCGGAAGCTGATCGAGTTCCAGACCCACGCCATGACCGACAAATTTTGCCTGTTCACCCGGCATACCCATGAAGCAGGAGCCAAGTCCGGCCTGTTCTGCCATTGATGCGGCTGCAAGGAAAAGCTCTTCGCAGATTGTGCCGGGCTTCATTGCCTGTCGTACCATCTCCTGAATAGTAAGCGCAACATCGAATGCACGCTGCAATTCTGGATCAAGGGTTCCGATTACAAACATACGGGTCATATCGGCAATGTAACCATTGAACACCCCTACGAAATCCATAAGAATCGGCTGGCTCACCTGAATCTCATCATAAGAGGCTCCATGCGGTGAAACGCTTGACAAGCCCGTGCCTGTCACCGGGCCGTCAAAGAATCCGCTGTTTACCCCTCCAGAGGAAACTGCCAGACCAAAGAAAAGCTCCTGGTTAAAAGCCCGCATCCTGATATATCCTTCATGCCCGGCTTTGCGGAGACGATATTCCATTTCGGCAGAGAGATCAAGCTCACGCATACCCGCTTTCAGGAACTGCGGTACCTCGGCAAACACCGATGCAAGCTTGCTGGCGCTGTACTTTTGTTGCTCAAGTTCAAAAGGCGACTTGACTGACATGACTTCACGAACAATCATCGAAATATCTACAAAACTTCGCCCAGGCAGCGCCCGCGTATAAAAGCTGTGCTGCTGCACTGGAACGGCGTCGAACGTCATGCCAATTGAGAGTTGATCTTCATTGAACACTGAAGCAAATTCCTTGCTTGGGGGAAAAGGGCGAATATCCGTAATCGGGCTCTCTTCCCTTGCACGCGAGAGGCTTTTGCGCACCAGAAGCATCGGCAGACCATCCGCAGGAATCCAGAGGACTGCGTTCTGGCGAGTGCCCGCGAAATAGTAGACATCAATCGGCAGGATGAGGAGGGCTGCCTGCACGCCCTTGGTTTGGAGCTTTGCCTGCAACCGTGATACCCGTTGTTGTGATTCGGTTTGTGTCAGCATGGTTTTATTGTCTTAAATCTGGCGAACCCTCGTTTGTATAATAGCTTGAATTTAAGTATAGTTAAGGATAGTTTCTCATCTTGGGGGTGCAAAATTTTTCCTTTACGACTGGAGGAAAAAGAATGCTGAGAGTAGACCCTTGTAACTTGATGCAGGTAATGCTGACGCAAGAAAAGATGAAGCTGGCTCTGTGTTTTTCGATTCTCCCACTCTTCCCGCTTCTCCTGCACAGCCTGACTGTTTAACTGTATGCTATGACTAACGTAATTATTAATAATGGCTGTCCTGACCGTTCTCAGGAGGTGTTTTCATCTGAAAAAGTCTACATAAAGGGGTCTCTTTATCCGATCGAAGTGGGTATGAGAATCCTGAAACTGAGCAGGACATACCTCTGCAATGGGCAGGAGTTTGCTTCGCTCCCGCTGTATGATACCAGCGGCCCCTACTCTGACTACTCTCTCAAGATTAATCCTGAAAAGGGACTTCCTCCAATACGCGACTCCTGGGAATTTCCCCGCAAGGTGCAGATGGGGTCTGCTGTCACGCAGATGCACTTTGCCCGCAAGGGAATCGTTACCCCGGAAATGGAGTATGTTGCTCTCCGCGAAAACCAGCAACTGGAGTGCTGGATTTCCTCTTTTTCACGAGGTAAGGCCAAAGTTAAGCCAATAACCCCGGAATTTGTGAGGAAGGAGATTGCCGAAGGACGTGCCATCATTCCTGCAAACATCAATCACCCTGAGCTGGAACCGATGATTATCGGCCGTAATTTCCGGGTCAAGATAAACTCCAATATCGGTAACTCAGCTCTTGGCTCTTCTATCGAGGAAGAGGTTGAAAAGGCGGTCTGGTCGTGCCGCTGGGGTGCTGATACCGTCATGGATCTGAGCACTGGCGCCAATATTCATCAGACTCGCCAGTGGATTCTGAGAAATTCGCCGGTACCGATTGGCACAGTACCAATGTACCAGGCACTGGAGAAAGCGGGAGGAAAAGCCGAAGATCTGACCTGGGAGCTCTATCGCGACACGCTGCTTGAGCAGGCAGAACAGGGTGTTGACTATTTTACCATTCATGCGGGCATTCTGCTTGAACATCTTCCCTATGCTGAAAACCGGCTGACCGGCATTGTTTCGAGGGGTGGCTCCATTATGGCGAAATGGTGCAAGTTCCATAAAACGGAGAATTTTCTCTTCACCCATTTTGAAGAGATCTGTGAAATATTGCAGGCTTACGACATTGCTGTGTCGCTTGGCGATGCTCTTCGGCCTGGTTCGATTCTTGATGCTAATGATGAGGCGCAGTTCGGTGAACTCAAAGTACTCGGCAAATTGACTGAGGTTGCATGGAGGTACGATGTGCAGGTGATGATTGAGGGGCCGGGCCATGTTCCGCTTCACCTGATAGAGGAGAATATGCAGAAGCAGCTTGAGTATTGCCATGAGGCCCCGTTCTACACGCTTGGACCTCTGATTACCGATATTGCTGCCGGGTATGACCACATCAATTCAGCAATCGGAGGGGCGATTATTGCAAGTTATGGCTGCTCAATGCTCTGCTATGTCACTCCTAAGGAGCATCTTGGCCTGCCGGATAAAAATGATGTTCGTGAAGGAGTTATTGCCCACAAGGTTGCTGCTCATGGCGCTGATCTGGCCAAAGGAAGCCCTGTTGCCTGGCTGCGTGATGAGCTGATGAGCAGGGCTCGCTATGCGTTTGCCTGGGAGGATCAGTTTAATCTCTCTCTTGACCCGGAAAAGACACGCTCGGTGCATTCACAAAGCATGGCGCTGAGCGGTCACACCGAAAAGAATCCCGATTTCTGCACCATGTGCGGGCCGGATTTCTGTTCGATGAAAAAGTCGAAGGAGGCCGGCGAAGGTCAATTGACAGTGGATAATTGAGAGTGGACAAGGTTGTTGCTCACTCTCAATTGACCGAAAAGGATTTAAAGGGATGCGGCTTTGACTATTGCTGCGAAATCGGCTGCGTTAAGGCTTGCTCCACCAATCAGGCCGCCGTCAATGTTCGGCATGGCAAAAAGTTCGGCGGCATTGGATGGCTTGACACTTCCACCATACTGAATCCGAAGTCCTTGGGCGGCAGCATCACCATAGAGCTCGGTAACAAGTTTACGGATCTGGAGATGCACCTCTTCAGCCTGCAGAGAGGAGGCTGTTTTTCCTGTACCAATAGCCCAGACCGGCTCATAGGCAACAACAATTGCACTGATATCGCTGATACCAGCCAACCCTTCGCGTACCTGGGATGAGATAATGGCTTCGGTTACTCCGCTTTCGCGCTCGGCAAGTGTTTCACCAACACAGAGGATAACGTTAAGCCCTTCCGACAATGCCTTTTTGGTTCTAAGATTGACCGTCGCATTGGTTTCGCCGAAATACTGGCGGCGCTCGGAGTGGCCGATAATAACTGAGGCACAACCTGCGGCATTGAGCATTCTGGCTGATACTTCGCCAGTATAGGCTCCATCATTTTCGTAATGGCAGTTCTGGGCAACAAGCTGTACTTCACTTCCTTCAATAATTCTTCCGGCAGCTTCCAGAGCCAGAAAAGTTGGCGCTATTCCAACTTCGCAGCCTGAAAAGTTGTTGCCAAGCGCGGCAAGCACTTCTAAAGCAAGGGTCTCTGACTCGGCAATGGTATTGTTCATTTTCCAGTTGCCGACAACAATCTTTTTCCGCATCTCTTAATATTCTGTTTTTACATCATAATAGATCCGGTCAATCTGATCAACAGTGAACCGGTGTTTTCCTGCACGCGCATCCTTAACTTCAACTTCGTTACTGCCGACAGAGATAACTCTGCCATGCCACACTCTGGCCTCTTTGGTCACCAGGTTGATTTCACGATTCAGCAACTCCTGATTGCCGCCGATACTTTCCTGACGATAGATGATTTGACGTTTCCCCATGAGATAGCTGATTTAATTTGCCCTTATTTAACAAAAATTTCCAAGATCTCATAATGAAGTTCCCCTTTCGGCACAATCACCTTAATTTTTTCACCGATGGCCTTTCCTATCAGTGCCCTTCCGACAGGAGAGCGAACAGAAATCTTCCCTGTATCGGTATCGGCCTCTTCTGAAGAGACAAGCGTGTATTCAATAATCTCGTTTGGATCATCGAGATTACACAGTTTTACGGAGGTGAGAATATAGACCTTGTCGGTCTTGATCTGTTTGGGATCAAGAATCGTTGCTGATGCAAGCTTGTTTTCGAGATCGGCAATGCGCGCTTCAGTATGTGACTGCTCTTCTCGTGCCGCATCATATTCAGCATTTTCACTGAGATCACCATGAGCCCTTGCTTCGGCTATTTTTTCCAGAACTTCCCTTCTGGTTTGATGAACCAGCACATACAACTCCTCTTTCAGCCGGTTGTATCCATCATTTGTCAGGTAAATTCTGTCAGTCATCTCTTGTACTGTTTTTGTTGAAAAAAAGAAAATAACACCATAAACACGATGTGTGAAAACGGACAGGATTGCGTACAAAAAAAAGTAAAGTCAGCGGCTAGTAACTGACTTTTCTTCATAGCTATGTACAACTCTTAATCCTTCAGGCAAAAAAACTTTACACATTAAACGCAAAATATATTTTACTTCCTCCCCGTTCAACAAGCAAAAACAACAGGTCGCCCTTTTTGAGGTTTTTAACAAGGGTACCGTACTCTGCCAATGAAGTGACCGCCTGCTTGTTCACGGAAAGAATAAGATCGCCTGGGCGTAAACCTGCTCCATAGGCATTGGAGGAAGGTGTCATGGCCGTGATAACAACCTTGCCTGCAGAGGGCTTCAGTTTCAGCTTCCGGGCTATCTCAGCAGTAAGTTCCTCCGCCCTGAAACCAAGCACTGTACTCACGGCTTCCCCTGCTTCTGTCC
The DNA here is from genome assembly GCA_903929845.1 of uncultured Chlorobiaceae bacterium. Taxonomy (GTDB): domain Bacteria; phylum Bacteroidota; class Chlorobiia; order Chlorobiales; family Chlorobiaceae; genus Chlorobium. Next base: position 14,341 of record CAIYWF010000279.1, read on the forward strand.
GGGATGCATCAGCAACCTTTGCAACCACCTGCTCTTCAAGACGAACCGTGAAATTTTTTTCACTCCCATCCCTGAAGACCCTGAGATTTATCGTTGACCCGGGAGCCTGGCTGGCAATGGCATTTCGAAGAGAAACACTGCTTGCAACCTTAACCCCATTATAGTCAATAATAACATCACCAGTTTTCAGACCGCTTTTTGCCGCAGGACTTCCCTCTACAACTGTTCCAACCAATGCACCTTCACCTGCTTTCAGATGCATGGCTTTTGCAAGATTATCATCAATATCCTGAAGCGTGACCCCGAGATACGATCTGGTCACCTTTCCAGTATTAATCAGGGAGGTCAACACCGTTTTGGCCATATTCGATGGCACGGCAAAACCTATCCCCTCGAATCCGCCTGTGCGGCTTGCTATGGCAGTATTGACACCAACAAGCTCGCCGTTGATGTTGACAAGAGGGCCACCGGAATTGCCGGGATTAATAGCTGCATCGGTCTGTATGAAATCTTCATAATCGGCAAGCCCTACATTTGCCCTGCCTTTGGCGCTGACAATCCCCTGGGTAACTGTTCTCGCAAGATTTTCACCAAGAGGACTGCCGATAGCAATAACCCATTCACCAACCCTGAGTTTGTCACTGTCGCCGATAGTAATTGGTTTAAGGCCTTTTACATTAACCTTGATGACCGCAATATCTGTCTTCGGATCCGCGCCAATTACCTTCGCATCAATTTTACGGTTATCCGAGGTTCTGACATACACGACATCAGCTCCATCAATAACATGATTATTGGTAAGAATATAACCGTCATCAGTCACAATAACCCCTGATCCGAGGCCCCGCTGAACCTCTTTGCGACCATTATTCAGTGCCCCCCCCCCCTGCATGCCGAACATGTCATCAAACGGACTTCCGAAAAAGCTGAAGGGAGAAAAAATGCGTTGATTCACGGTTTTTTCGGTAAAAATCGTTACCACTGACGGTGTTGCCGACTCGGCGATCTGCACAAATGCCTCGTTAAAGCTCTTCAGCGACTGAATTGGATAGTTTTCAATATTGTTCGTTGCCGTAGCAAAATTCGGCTTGCTGGAGAGACTTGTCCCATTAAAAGAGACGTTAAATTCCAGGTTTGAAAAGATAAGAGCGCCTACAGCCACACCTGCAAAAACCAGAAGCAGGTATTTCATGAATGATTGTTTCTTTTTCATCGGGGAGAGGATTAATCGTTTTAATCGTTTGCTAAAGCCTCAATAGATTCAACAGCCGTTATTCCTGCCTTCATTTTATTCATTGTCTCTTCATATTCTGCTTCCGGCTTTGAATCGGCCACAATACCTCCGGCCGCCTGAAAATAGATGGTTTTATTCTCGATAACCATTGTCCGGATGGCAATTGCTGTCGTGAGATTTCCTTTGAAGTCAAGAAACCCGACAGCTCCGCCGTATAATCCCCGTTTTTCCTTCTCAAGCTCGTAAATGATCTCCATGGCACGAACCTTTGGCGCTCCGGTGAGGGTACCTGCCGGGAAACAGGACCAGAATGCATCCATGGTGCCAAGATCGTCCCGAAGTTCACCCCGCACGTTACTGACAATATGCATCACATGCGAATATTTTTCAATAACCATCATCTCATTTGTATCGACCGTGCCGATTTGAGCAATTCTGCCAATATCGTTTCTGCTCAAATCGATCAGCATGAGATGCTCCGCAAGCTCTTTTTCATCGGCAAGCAACTCGCGGGCATTGCGCTCATCTTCTTCAAAACTGCTGCCGCGATGCCTGGTTCCGGCAATAGGCCGGGTATCGACCATACGCCGCCCGCTGCTGTCGCGCTCAACCTTCACCAGCAATTCAGGTGATGAACCGACAATCTCGAACTCCTTCATGTTAAAATAGTAAAGATAGGGCGAAGGATTGATGGTTCTGAGCATCCGGTAAACATCGAAAGGTCGAGTATGGAGAGGACGGCAGAGACGCTGTGAAATTTGTACCTGAAAAATATCTCCAGCAACAATATACTCTTTGGCCCTGTTCACTTTCTGCAGATACTCTTCTCTTGAAGTATTGGAAACTACCGGCTCAGGCTGTTCGGCCCGGAACGAAATCTCTTCACGCTCCAGCGGTCGGAACATCTGTTCGGCAATGAGTTCTATCTTTTTCAACGCAGCAGGTTTGTCGGTCTCATCAAGATAATTGGAGACAATAAAAACCTTGCGCATCACATTGTCGAAAACTACGAGCGTATCACAGAAGAGAAGAAAAATATCGGGCATACCTGCAGGATCTGCCAGCTCAGGCTTTGGAATCCTTTCAACAAGATGCATGGCATCGTACCCGAAATAGCCGAAAACACCAGAGGTGATCATCTGTGGCGTTCCGTTTTTTTTCTTTGGTATCTCTTCGGTATCAAATGCAGCAAGGCACAGGTCGATCTTCAAACGAAGATTCGTCTCTCCACCGGCAATCTTACGAAGAGCACTGAATTTTTCGTCAAGTATCTCAAGATCAGTCTGCCCGTCAACTGAGCCTTTCAGGATGGCAACTGGATCTATGGCGATATAGGAAAAGCGGGCAAGATGCTCTTCTCCCTCAACCGATTCGAGCAGACATGAAAAAGGGCGCTGCAGTTTGAGGTAAACCGAAACAGGGGTTTCCGTGTCGGCATGGATCTCCCTGAAAAGCGGTTTTAGAAGATAGGGCGCATGCCGTTGATATTCTGGCATAAGAAGAGACAACTGAATTAATTATTGATACACGGTAATAAAGAAAAAAATTTTGTATCGTAAAAAAAGAACTCCGGTGAGACACTCCGGAAACGGCCGAAACCAAAAAAAATGACGCCCCAATTTCCAGCAAAGAATTTCATGATAAACTGGCTTAAGGCGCTTATTCTCTCCCCTGGTGTACTTTTTCCCGCAGGATATCTTTTCGTCTATCTCTCCACCAATATCTTCCTGAATGCTGATTTCAAAGAGAACATTGCACAATCCGTTGGTCAGGCAACCGGGAATACCTGGCAGGTAAGCATCAAATCACTGAAATCGGGTTTGATTCTTGATTCTGTCACACTTAATGATATCGAACTAACACCAACAGGTGCACCTGAACGCAATCGGCAACATCATGCCCACACCATTACGATCCAAACCCTCGAAATACCCTGCCCTAACCTTGAAAAACTTCTTTTCAGCCATACCGAACGGATATTGTCAACCAAAGTGATCTGCAATAAAATTCTGGCTGATGATCGTATCGTTCAGTGAACCATCAAGCCTGGCCGATTCCATCGGATAGAAGCAAGTTTGTGAAAAGGATCGGTCAGTAAAGACACATCAGGATCCCATGACCAGTAGACCATCAAGGCTTTGCCGACCAGATCTTTTTCCGGCAAAAATCCCCAGAAACGACTGTCGAGACTGTTGTCGCGGTTATCGCCCATCGCAAAGTAGTAGTTTTCATGAACCGTGTATTGCTGAGTCGGAGAACCGTCAATAAAGACCTCCCTGCCCTGTAAACTCACCTCGTGTCCCTCATCGGCAATCAGGGAGCTGTACAGTGGAAATATTGCTGCTGTCAATCGAACAACATCGCCTTTGTGGGGGATACGTATAGGTCCGTAATTGTCCTTGTTGTAATTGGAATACTGCGGAAAAATCATGTAATCCCCCTCTCCTGCGGGTACACGACTGCCGATAAACTGTGCATGTTCTGGAAGAACCACAGGTTTCTTGTTAATGGAGAGCTGCTGGTCATGAATTTCAAGGGTATCTCCGCTCAAGCCTACACAACGCTTGATATAGTTCAGTGAACGATCTTTGGGATATTTGAAGACAATAATATCGCCATGCTTAACCTTGTCAACTCCCGGCAGCCGAATTTCGGTAAATGGTATTTTAGGGCCATAAATATATTTATTGACAAAAAGAAAATCACCCGCAAGCAGCGTGTTTTCCATCGATCCTGTTGGAATTCGGTACGATTCCACCACAAAAACACGAAGTACTGTAGCAAATATCGCAGCTATAACCAGCGCTTCAAACCACTCCCGTGAATGTTTTTTTTCCGGTTTACCTTTCTGAGTATTCAATACTGTAGCAATTTATACGTTTAATAAAATTCTTCGAATCAGGCTTAAACTCTATTCATCAATGTTCAATAAGGCAAGGAAAGCCTCCTGAGGAACCTCCACCCTGCCGACCTGCTTCATTCTCTTTTTCCCCTCTTTCTGTTTTTCAAGCAGCTTGCGCTTGCGGCTGATATCGCCGCCGTAGCATTTGGCCAGCACGTTTTTGCGCATCGCTGAAATGGTTTCGCGCGAAATAACCTTGCTGCCGATTGCCGCCTGAATAGCCACTTCATACATCTGCTTTGGAATAATCCCTTTCAGTTTCAGACAGAGCTTCTTCCCCCAGTCATAAGCCTTTGAGCGGTGCACAACAATTGAGAGAGCATCGACCGTGTCGCCATTCAGCAGCACATCAAGTTTGACCAGATCAGACTCTCGGTAGCCAATATACTCGTAATCCATTGAGGCGTAACCCTTTGAAATGGATTTGAGCCTGTCGTGAAAATCAAAAACTATTTCGGCCAGTGGGAACTCAAAGTGCATGATCACCCTTGTCACATCAAGGTAATCGGTATTCTTGTACTCCCCCCGGCGCTCTATGCCAAGTTTCATGATATTGCCAATATAGTCGGCAAGGGTAATGATCTGCATGGTCACATAAGGCTCTTCTACAAGGCTGATGCGACCCGTCTCAGGCATTTTGGATGGGTTGTCGACAATAACAACTTCCCCGTTGGTCATCACAACACGGTACTCCACATTTGGAACGGTGGTGATGATATTGACCCCATATTCCCGCTCAAGACGCTCCTGGATAATCTCCATGTGGAGCAGCCCGAGAAATCCGCATCGGAAGCCGAAACCAAGCGCCACTGATGTTTCTGGAGTATAGACCAGCGAGGCATCATTCAGTGCAAGCTTTTCAAGAGACTCGCGAAGATCCTCAAATTCATTCGAATTGATCGG
>CAIYWF010000280.1 GCA_903929845.1 uncultured Chlorobiaceae bacterium
CGTCCGGGAACAGGGCTGACGCTTTAATGCCCGGAGAAAAAGATCATTTTTGAGCATGCAATGCAATAATTTGATGGGTTAACAAAACAAGAGGCCCGTCAGAACGTCCGGTAATTCCGGGCTGAGAGCAAAGTAAAAGTGCAAAGCTACGTTTTTTTAGCCTTTTATTAAAACTTTCCGGAAGATAAGCAAATGCAGCTTCAGCTCACAATGTGCCTTTTGATACCGAGCTGTTTCGGGCTGTATCCGAGTGCAAGACCGATCATTTCAGAGATATGAAAGACAGGAATAGAGGTTTCAACACCTGCATGTTTGAGCGCCTTGGCTTGATAGCCATCCAGCGATGTATGGCACAGAGGACATGGGGTTACAATAAAATCAGCTTTTGCCTGAATGGCCTCCTGGAGTGCCTCTGCTGCCACATTGAGTGACTCCTGCTCGGCAACCAGAAGGGTGTGAAATCCACAGCAGCGATTTTTATGTTTGTAGGGAATCGTTTGACCACCCAGCGCCTCAATCAACTGATCAAGCGATGTTGGGTCAAGAGGATTGTCATGACCAAGAACGGTTGATGGCCGGAGAATATGACAACCATAAAAAGGGGCAATCCGGTAATTTTTTAAAGGAACCTTGACCTTCTGACGGATGGTATCGAGCCCGACGTCATCGACCAGTACCCAGAGCAGGTGCCGTACTTCTGACGTTCCACGGTATTCGAGCCCCTCCTTTTTCAGAATTTCATTGACCTCGTGTTTCAGTGCCGGTGTTTCATCAAGCTTTTTCTTGGCGCTGCGAATCGTCATCAGGCAGGTATTGCAGGAGACGATGAGATCCATCCCCATTTTTTCGGCAAGCGCAATATTGCGTCCATTGACCAGTGCAAAATGTTTCGGGCTGACATAATCGAGATTGCTTCCTCCACAGCAGGTGCCTTCGTGCAGTTTGACAAGCTCAATTCCAAGATCCTTCTGCCAAAGTTCGATTGAACGGTCCACCTCTTTTGTCATGGACTCATTGATGCAGCTCAGGTAATAGGCGTATCGCTTCATTCAGCAGTTCTCCCCTTTTATTTTTTATGAGATTTGTGATCCTGCTTGACATGTTCGGTCATCTCCCTGAACATCTCTCTGAAAATCTTTATTCCCTTGGCTGATTTAACCAGAGGCGGCGGTGGTGGCGTACGGCGTTTCATGATCATTTTCACGGCCATCGGCAGCAAGTTCTGCAGCGTCCAGACTACCCCATTGGTGCGTATCGGCAAAGTGGCCTCGACCAACTTGCCTTTCTTTTCAATATCGGACATGAAGGCTTCGGCATGTTTTGAACCGCTGGTGTCTTTCATGCCTCTGCTCTCGATGGCATCTTCACGTATGCCATGAATGGCATCCATGATCGGAATGCTTTTGACGCAGCTCTCCTGGCAGCGGTAACAGTGGGTACAGTCCCAGACACCATGATCCTTGACCAGTTCGGCAAGACGCTGCTCGTGGATGGAATCGCGGCTGTCAACATTCATGCGATAGGATTTCAGCAGCACGGCAGGAGAAACATACTCCTTGTTCGCCCGTAAAATGCTGCATTCAGAAACACACGACGCGCAAAGAATACAGTCAGTAGCCTTGTCGTAACGGAGGAACTCCTCTTCGGATATCAGGAACTCCTTTTTACCCATACTGGCTTCAGGCATGGTCGAGTCGATCCAGTTTGAGTAGTGCTTCATCTTGTCGACAAGCGGATCCATATCGACAATAAGATCCTTGACAAGAGGCAGGTTGCGCAAGGGCTCAACCTTGATAATGCCTTGCTCCCGACTTTTGGCAAGCACATCCCAAACCTGCGTCGTGCAGGCAAGCTGGGAAAGGCCGTTTATCCTCATACCGCAGGAACCACAGATTCCTGCCTGACAGAAAGCCCTGAAGCTAACCGATGCATCAATGTGCTCCTTGATATAATTCAACGACCTGAGCACCGTAATACCTCTTTCTACAGGTATGGTATAATCATCAAAATATGACTTACTGTCGACCTGTGGATTGAAGCGGAAAACTCGAAAGGTTACATCTTTTTTCCCCTCTTCTGTATGCTGATCTATTGGCACCGTCATAAGCAAAATAGTTAATAAGTTCTTTCCTGGAGTTCATAACGTCCCATCGTCACCGGCTTTTCACCAAGGACGACTTTACCATTGACCAGGGTTGCCAGTGTATGCTTGTGCCAGTTCGCATCATCCCTTACAGGATAATCGACACGGGTATGAGAACCCCTGCTCTCCTGACGGGCATAAGCTCCTGCAGCAACGGTTTCGGCCAGATCCAGCATATTTTTCAGTTCAAGCACCTGCATAAGGTTGGTATTGAATACATCGCTGGTATCAAAGACACGGACTTTTTTGAATCGCTCTTTAAGTTCCGAAATTTCCTCTATACCCTTCTGCAAGAGGGATGATTCTCTGTAAATACCAACATTGCGTGCAAGAGTCTTGCCAAGATCCTCCCGCAACGCGCCATACCGTTCATAATTACCGGAAGAGTGCATGCC
>CAIYWF010000281.1 GCA_903929845.1 uncultured Chlorobiaceae bacterium
AAAAAAGCGGTTTCACGAAAATGTTCGGAGAACCATAATATTTAAAAGGCAGTCTATTTGTGAATATTGGCACCTCGGTTGGCTCACCCTCAATTTGTTGTTTCATTATTTTTCTATCTTCATATCCACATAATGATTTGGTTAACTTGCTTGCGACAGGACCGCCTAAAATTAGCAGGTTTTCGTATCGTGTAAAGTTAGTGTCTTTTTCTCGATAATCTAAAGTCTTTATTGGGTTTTTTGGATTTAACGATTTCAATATCCGTCTTGATATTTTATTAGCATCTCTTATATAATTAGACATTTTTCTTTTGCCGCCATTTTGTGCCAAGAGCAGCTTATTTGTATTTCCTGCTATGATGGCAGCATTGGTGTAATCTCCAAATAACAATTCCGGTATAATTATTCCTTTTCTATTGAAATCCGGTATATTTTCGCTATTTTCAACATTTATCAACGGGGTTATTGCGTTATCAGATTCACTTGATAACGAGGAATTTTTATTAATTCCAAAACCAATACAGTGATCATTTTTTTGCATCTCTGAGAATGAATTAGCCATATTGATATCTCCATTTATTAAATTTTGCTATTCAGATTATGATAAAATCACAAATTTTGAGCAACTATATACCTCATTACAATCAATAATTTAAATTTAAATTTAAAGATTATGGTAATTGAGGCAACACATAAAATATTTATAAGTAAAAAATACAATCAACTAAACAAAGTTAGCCATTCCAATACCGAAACACCTGATCTTATACAGACCGACGAGCAGAATATGTCGCATAATCATGTGGATCAATCGCTCCACTAACTTTTTCTCAGAAAAGCTGATTAAGTTGGTATTTGACTTTGGCATATTAGTAAATTGGTAATCAACCTAAAATCTATACCCTCTTTTAAATTTCAGACTATTAGAACAGAAATTTATCTGCAGGCCAATCTATATTTTTTTAAGCCTTACGGGGAATATCTTCCTGCTTTAAACTGTTATCTGGACCTTAATCCATCAGTATCAATTATTCCAATCCCTTAATCCTTCAAATCAAGGTTCAGACACTTTTACCCTGACTATTCCCGTGAGAAGGTCGAACATTAGAGCTGATTTAAGTTGTTGGTATTTGTATAAGATTTTGTTTTCTATCCGGGCTTTTGAATCAATGCTTAATAGATGTTTCGCAATTTCTTTTTGTTCGTTAAACTGCGGTTTTTTTATAATAAGGCTCAGAATTTTTGAGACAGCTAAACCTGGTTGAGCTGAAGCTTCTGAATATTGGTTCAAATTCATCACGGCAAGCAATTGTGATAACCAATCTACTGAAATTTGATCTAATACTGAGACGACCACAGCATGTTCAGAGGCATAAAACTTACCCATAACTCTATTAACATTTCCACATAAAGCACCTTGACGTCCAATTAAGAAATAGTTCCCATCATGTGTATACTCTGTGGTGAAACCCCTCAAACCATTTCCTCCATATACGGGGTATCGAGCATAGTCAAAAATTGAGTTCGAAATAATTCCTTCACCACTTTTCATTGATGCTAATTCCCCAATCTTCACCACCTCCCACTCCTTCGGCACCCACCCCAACTCACTCTGCTTATACAACTCGGGAGCATATTCATAGCTCGGTCTCAGTTTTTGTGTTTTCAGGTCAATACCACGGGTAAAGAGGTCGCGCATCATGCCGGACTTGATTGCCTTGTACTTGGCAATAGCCGCCTCCGTCTTTTCGATCACTGCGTCAACGGTGGAGAGAATACGGGCAATTTTGCGTTGTTCGGAGAGGGGAAATGTCTCAAAGGTCACCCGATACAAGTAATCACGACTAATACTCGGAACACCTGTTGACTCGTTAAGCTTTTTTAAATCAAACTTTAGCAGATTATAGTAAAGCCATTTTGCATCAACGTTTGCATTGGGTAAAACTGCATAGGCTGTATCAATAACCCAACAGTCTCCGGTTATAAAAAGCGGTTTATCTAAAGTTCCTTTTCTGGCAACCACCACTAAAGGGCCATGAAAGAGCGGCTTTGTTGCCGAACCGACTAATCCACCAGTACCATAAATACCGATAGATGTAGAGTCGTTCGATCGAATTTCTTTAGGACTTGCGCCGTATTCAATTGTTGAGAGATTTCTTAAAGACTCACTCATCTCCCACCCCCTCACCCCGACTCATCTCCCTCTCAATCTCCTCAATACTCGGCAAGCTTTCCCTCAAATTATCCGGCAGAGAGCGTGTCAGTTCATATTCTGAAACACCAATGGGTTTATGAATATCCCTGAGAGCGTATTCGGCAAATACTTTGTCTTTACTTTCACAGAGTATCAAGCCAATGGTTTTCTCATCTGTTGTATGTTTCAACAGATCATCCACAGCGGAGCAATAAAAATTCATCTTCCCGGCATATTCCGGCTTGAACTCGCCTTTTTTGAGTTCGATGACCATGAAACAGCGTAACCGCAAGTGATAAAAGAGAAGATCTATGTAAAAATCTTTGTCGCTGATTTCAAGATGGTACTGCCTGCCAACAAAAGCAAAACCGGCACCCAGTTCAACCAGAAATTTTTCGAGGTGTTTGATAAGTTCCGTTTCCAGTTCCCGCTCGGCATAAGGTTCCGTCAGTGTAAGAAAATCAAAAATATAGGGGTCTTTTAAAGCCTGCCGTACCATATCGGATTGCGGCATGGCCAGCGTTTGGTCGAAGTTGTTGGCCAGCGAACCCTGACGGCTATACTGGTCGCTTTTTATCATTGTAGCAAGGGTATCGCGGTTCCAGCCATTTGTTGCTGTCTGCTCCATGTACCAGAATCGAACGGGTACATCCTTGATTTTTTCAATCAACAAGCAATGATGACCCCAGGGAATACCTGCAAGCATGGTTTTGTCAGGTAATTTTGCCACAGCCTGTGGCAAAATTGTCTGGGAGACCGGATACTCTCGATAAAAGGCAATCATTCTGCCAATATTCCTCTCTGAAAACCCTTTGATCTCAGGCAATTCGTTGTGGATATCTTTTGAAAGCCTGGGTATAACCGCAGCACCCCAACCCGCCACTTTTTGTTTCTCCACAAGCATCTTTCCGATATCCCAATACATGGCAATCAGTTCCGAATTGGCGGAGAGGATCGCTTTTGTTTGCGCTTGCTGTATTCTCTGCTTAATGTCGATCAGCAGAATCTTGTAAAAAGTCAGTTCACTCATATCCCAACTCCATCAAAAACCCTGCCAGCTCTACACTCGCAGCATCCCGTTCTTTGAGAATGCTATGCAATGGTTGGAGATATTTTTCCCCGAGATTTTCTTGGTTTAAACAAAGCGTCCGGCTGTATTGGGTAAGGTACTCATCTACTATTGCGTAAATCGTTCCTCCCCACCATGCAAGAATGAGCTTCTTGGCTTCAGTACTATCAAGAAGGTATATATTCAGCTCTAAACCAACCTTCGGCGTCTGGTGCTTGATTATTTCCCTTCGGGCACATTGTGGCACAAAGAACTTGTAAGCCTCTTCATGCTCTCTCTTTTCGCGCTTTCTCCCCACTACACTGCGTATTTCAAGCTGTTCTTTTTGCATGAAGCCCTCAATAGCAAACCGGTCATTAACTCTTTGCCAATAGCAGTACTGCTTAGATTTATTAATCGGTCTTAACTCAGTTGTTGTGTGAACTAATCGCATATATTCACTCACTAATGAGAAACTCATATCACGGCTTCGCTTCCGCAGATTTTTTCTTTGTAATTCGAACAGTAATTCTTGATGCAGAAAGGGGTCTCATAGTTGCGCAGAGGATCCTTGATTCTTCGCCCATGAGAAAGTGCGCAACTGGCTGTTGCAAAAACAGGTCTTCCTATCAACTCCGCAAGTTTATTACGGAAATTTTTTTCTTCAGTTTCCTCAAAACCTACCACCTTTGGTTCATCAACTACCGGTGAAACTAAACTCGGAATGCTGAAGTAACTTTCTAGTTTGAAACCAGAAGATGGCTTTTGTCGAATGGATTGCCCAACGTAAAACGAGCCAACAACAAATGACACGAGCGGGTAATCAAGCCCTATCTTCGCAAATTGAGACATCTGGGAGAATGTTTTTGGTAAAAATGGTTTTATGTAAATGGTCATACAAATGTTAGCCGAATGTTCAAGCCAGTTTCTAATTGGATTTTTATCCCACTCAGCTATGTCGTTCAAAGATAGATTGACCATGAGCTGTGCTGGTTCATTTTCATAAAGAGCAATGAGTTCTTTGAGTGTGCCTATCCCTGGAAAGCATTTGGTCGCAATCTGGATGGAGTTCCCCAGTGGTTGCAGTTCTCTCAAGATGCTGAACGTCAGACTCGCAACCTCCGGGAGGAACGGTTCGCAGAAAGAACCGAGAGAGAAGAGGGTGCCATTCTTGCCTAAATGCACTCGATGGTCAAGCTCAATGGCTTCTCTGTAGGTTTTGCCATCTATCGTTGCAGGGATTGGAGCTTTATTGTGCGCAATAGAGTATTCTGGCAGATAACAGAACTTACAGGAAAGACTGCATCCCACAGTGGGGTTTATAAACACCCTGTTTTTTGTCAACGGATCAAGACACATCAGCTTTTTGCCTAAAATACGCGACATCCTTGTGGGTTCATGCTCGGACACAGAAACATGAAAATATTCAGAAAAATGCTTCACTCGAAGCTCTTCAGGAAGAACAGCTGTGAACGGTTTAAGGACACTTACTCCATCATATGCTCGATCTTTATTCTTCGATTTCAGCCAAAATGAGACCGATGCCCGATCGAGCAAGTTCTCAAGCGGCGTTCGCATTGTGTCCACGGCAATATCAAGGTTGGTAATGACAACTTTACAAGTTTCCAAGAGGTCATGCTCCGCCCCTGAAGATCTCCACGGAAGAAAATCAAACGCAAGCATAGCTTCCCTGAGAGCCTCCGTTTCCTCCCCAACCTTTTCAACAGGTTTGACAAGGACTTCGATATGCTCAGTCGCCACTGTCAACGACCGCATGCGCCCCTGTGCAAGCGATGACTCTAGCAGCATATGCTTCAATCGGAGCTGATCCAGGATATGTTCCAAACGACTGGCGTGGATATCTAACCTTTTACAGGCCGTAGGGAGAAGATCATCATTCTCTGCAAGAACCCGGTCAATGTCGCCATAGGCACAGGAGAATACGGAATAAGTGAGTCGATCTATGTGGCTCTCAAGAAAAGACTCACATTTCTGCAAAGCATCTATAGAGCTATCCTTCTTCTCGTGAACAAGGGAAATGAGGAGATATGAGGCAAAATTTGTAATCAATGCAAAGTCGTCAAGCTCAGCAGGATCCTGTGAGCATGCCTTGAGGCTGTTCAGCGCCTGCATCGCGTTTTTGAGCGCATCGTTAGAAGCCGTCGGTCCTCTCCGAATCAGATTCAGACATGCAAGTTTGAAGTAGACACGATAGTAATTTTCTTTTTTGAGGGAATTGAGTTTTTCGACGCATTTTTCATAGAAAGGTTGTGCTTCATCAAAGTGTTTGAGGTCATGGTAGAGATACCCAAGACTAAACAGGACATGGTATGTTTCTCGAACGTTCAAGGCTTTTTCAAAGCATTCTTTGGCCTTGATAAAGTCGTTTTCTATGCGGTAGATGGTACCAAGATGTTTAAGCGCAAAGTGATCGTATGGATTTCTTCCCAATGCGTCGTTATACAAGCGTTTGGCGGTCGAGAACTCGCCAGCAAATCGGGCAGACTCTCCGATGCCGTCAAGTATTCTCGCCCAATGATGTTTTGGTACATCGACCTGGCCAATAAGCATCTGATCTGCAAGGGGACCGAGTACTTCATATGCGAGATCCCCTCTACGATTCTCTGCGAGAATACGTCCAAACTCATACGCAACCATGAATGAGTCGAGTTTACAAGGAGCTGAGGCAAGATATTGCCGTAGAAGTGCTATCAATTTTATCTGGTTCGGACTGATGTCACGCCAAAAATTGCGCCGCACTTGTATGAAATCATCCTCGGTGATTGCATTCTCTTCACCAAGAGTTATAATTAACTTGAAATGTCTCTGAACCGCTCTGCGCATTGGAGGAGACTCTATTTGAACCAAGAAACTATTGATGGCTCCCTCATTGAGAGGCCCTAAGTGAGGGATAGGTGTCGCTTGTATAGACCGATCTGGTTGTGGAGGCTGTTGAATCAGTTGAAGCACTTCTTGAGCTAAAGCGGCCAGGGCAGCTAATTGTTTTGATCTAGGGCCCAACGATGTAATAGGTTTCCCATCTGTAGGGCGGGCTTGAATGTCCTTCAACCAAGACACTGACTGCCATGTGCACGATGATATGATAATAGGAATAAGATGAAGTCCTTCTTTAGCCCTGCGTTCAAGAAGTTGCGGAACTTCTTGACCAAGTATGAAATCGGAATTGAGAAAATCAGCCGAGATGAGCAGTAATGCAACAGCGCATAAATTTATTTCTTGTTTGATTGCCGTACGCCAATCAGCGCCACCGGTAATTTGGCGATCATTCCAGAGTGTGACTTTCTTTTCCCTCTCAAGGACACCAAGTTGCTTAACTATCTCGTTTTTCCACTTCTCATCTTTATGGCAGTAGCTAATAAATACCTTTCCCATAGCGTCTCCCTTCAATATTTATATGCAATATGATGGTTATTAGATGCTTATTTTTACAGCAAAAAAAAAATTTGATTGATCCGGTTAAACCGCTGATTTTATAAGTACAAGCCACTTAACCTGAATTATTCATGAGCCTCTGTGAAACAGAATTTTTGAGGCAAAATGGAAACCACTCCGTGCATAACTTGGCCGTTCAGTTTTATGGGAGGGAAGAAATCGAGTATCAGTGGTTCACCCCTGACAAACAGTGCACCTGA
>CAIYWF010000282.1 GCA_903929845.1 uncultured Chlorobiaceae bacterium
GGGAAGCATGTTCAACAAGATCGAAAATATCCATCGATGAACTGTAAGCCACACCGGATATTTTCGCCGATATTGAGATCATGCGCCGGTAAAGATACTTTTCCTTGGCCAGACGGGCATAGTACTCAATATTGGCGGCGCTGATAACTTTCCCCGAAAGCTCTGCCAAGTAGTGTCTTCCGCCGACAGGTTCAAGCTCATTCATCTTCAGCAGCTCTTCGCTGACGGTGATAATATCAATTGCCTGCCGTTTATGGTAAAGCTGCATCATCGCCTTGAAAATAATCTGATGTCTTCTTTCATAAAAGACCTCTTCGCCATTATCGCCAAAGATCTGGATAACCTGTTCAATGGGGTCATCCTCAAGCAGAATGCAGGCAAGCACCTCCTGCTCAATTTCAGTTGAATAGGGGGGAATGCGACTTTCCTGAGTGAAGTCAATATCCTTGCTGAAATCTATGGCAACAGGCGCTTTCTTGATCATCGGTTTACTCTATTTAAAGCGTTTCTTTGCCGCAGATTGTGGCGTAATGACGCATCATTGCCTGAATATCTTCCCAGCATCCTTTTTTCCAATTGGGGTTACGCAGAAGGGCTGCGGGATGATAGGTAATAAAACAGTCATATCCTTTCCATGTCGTCAGTTTTCCTCTCATAGCTCCCAATGAAAGAGTATTATCGAGAATGGTGTTGGCAGCGACTTTACCAAGCATAAGGATAACCTTCGGATTGATAATCTGCAGTTGCTGGAGCAACCAGGGCATACAGCTCCTGATTTCATCGTCGAGCGGGTTCCTGTTGCCGGGTGGACGGCATTTCAGGATATTACATATATAGACCTCTTCTCGACTAAATCCGGCAGCCTGAAGAATTTTATCAAGAAGTTGTCCTGATCTTCCTACAAAAGGTCGACCGGAAGCATCTTCTTCGGCTCCGGGAGCCTCCCCAATAACAACAAGGTTTGCTAAAGGATTGCCTTCACCGAAGACAAAGTTTTGCCTGGTTCCGGCAAGCATGCATTTGCGACACTCTTTTGCTGTTTCGAACAACAGAGCCAGATCTGAGGATGATGTAACGGAATCTTTTTCTGCTGGTCGGCTCGGTTCATTTTCAGCGAATAAAAAACCTTGCATGAAATAAGTAATTATTTTTTTCAGGTGTTATTCCCATTTCCCAGGCAGAGTATTTCTATGGCATCAAGCAGTTTTCCTGCGGCGTCATCCTTTGTCAGTTGGGGAAGTTCTGTTGTAACACCATCGCGATCTATCAGAGTAAGAATATTTGTATCGACTTCAAAACCGGAGGTTATGCGGTCAAAAAAATTGAAAGCAATAAGATCAAGTTTTTTTTCAAGCAGTTTATTTCGGGCATTATCCAAACCTGTTTCAGTTTCAAGCGCAAACCCTATGGCAAGCTGCCCCGGAGCTTTTTGCATACTGAATTCAGCAAGAATATCGGGATTTTTTACAAGGGTAACTACAATCTCGTCTTCATCCTTTTTCATTTTTCCTTCGTAAGGAGCCAAAGTGCGGTAATCGGATACTGCTGCCGCCCCAACAAAAATGTTGGAACTATTAAAAAATCGACGAGCTGCACTATGCATTTCTGCTGCGCTTTCAACATCAAGACGTTCTACCCCGAATGGCGTCTCAAGATGAACTGGTCCGGTAATCAGTGTTACTCTGGCGCCGCGCTTTGCTGCAGCGCGTGCAATAGCAAATCCCATCTTGCCAGAAGAGTAGTTTGAGATGAAACGGACACCGTCAATTTTTTCCCGTGTCGGGCCTGCGGTAACCACCACCGATTTATCATAAAGCGGAGAGCGTTCTGTTATGGAATCAAGTTCTTCTTCCAGATATTCCAGAATAGACTCAGGTTCCGGCATACGACCGAGACCGGACTGTCCTGAAGCAAGCTCGCCACTTTCAGGGCTTATAAGACGGCACCCCTGAGCAGTAAGGGTTTTTATATTTCTCTGAACAGAAGCCGAAAGGAACATCTGGCCGTCCATTGCCGGAAATATCAGCACTGGTTTGCCGGGTCGCAGGGTTATGAAACAGGCGGTAAGCATATCATCGCAAAGACCGGCAGCAAGTTTGGCCAGAGTATTTGCTGTTGCCGGAGCAATGACGAGAGCGTCGGCCCATTCACCAAGAGAGATATGGCCTGTATAATCAGTACCTTCGATCTGTGTTGGAGGAAAGATAGAACGGTATACCGGTTCTTCTGAAACTGTTGCAAGTGCAAGTTCACTGACAAAGCGGCTTCCCCCTTCTGTGAGAGCGATTCTGACATTCGCGCCTCTTTTTTTTAGAAGCCTTACAAGCAACGGTGTTTTATAGGCGGCAATGCCACCACAGATGCCGATGATGATGTTTTTTCCTCTCAACACGTTATTACAAAGTTTGTTACAGAATGGATATGTGGATAATTTACAAAAACAGAAAGGATTTATCTCTTCTTATCGGATGATGGTATCAGATGTTTCCAGAACTGATCCCAGGTTTGGAAACGTTCTTTGTACGAAAGACTGGCACCCCATGTTTCTGCAGGTTTCTGCAGGTTTGAACTGGATGTTGAACCCCCTCCTTGTCCGAAAGAGCGGGAGGCTTCGATGTAGATTTTTGGAGTAACCCGATATTCAATTTTTTGTGATGTTCCGTAATAATTGGAGGTAGTTGAGCCCCCGATGTCGGCAGAGCCGCCTGTTCCGATAAAGCGGACTTTTCCATCGGTACCTGGGATACTGAGTGCAAAGTAAAGATCAAGTGCGCTCAGAGCCCCGCGTTTATCCATTCCCACATTGACGTTGAAACTTTCAAGTCCTCCGATATCCTGAATGACCTTCGAAATCTGGGATGAAAGAATGCCGGAGCCAGTAGAGAAGCCGACGCTCGAAACAGCAATGTTTCCATTCTGACCGCCGCTTCCCGGCTTGATATACCATTGCTTTGACAGCAGCATGGAAATGACGTTCAATTCTGCGTTAGGATCAATCTGGCTCGATTTATCGCCGATCATGTTGACCGAAGCATAAGGCTGTGTCTGTTCATTCAGGTAATAGCCCATGGCAACCCGCGGGTCATTAAGCGTCCCTGTTATGGCCAAAAGCAGGTTAACATTGTCTCGTTCACCGGTTTGCTGGTTTGAAGCGTTTACGTATTTGTTGCCGTACAGATTGTCCATAACTCCGCTCCGGATATCAACATTGTTCCAGGTGATTTTTCCTCCATTCTGCAGGTCAAAGTTAGTATTCGACAATTTGTATTTACCACCGATGATGTTTACCGATCCAAAGAGTCGGTATTGCTGATTGTTTTTGTTGACAATCAGGGAGAGATTGTTGATGGACGTTTCAAGTTGTTCGCCTCTGATGCGGTCAAAAATAACGGTATACTTGAGTGGTTCAATACTGCTGAGTCGCAGGTTATTTACCTGCAGGATATCGATCAGCGAATAATAAAACTCAGTCGGTTTTGTCGCGGCTCCATTTTTTCCAATGCTGACCGCAGGACTTCGGGATGGATAACGGGGGACAAATTCAATAAATTTATCAACGCCAAGATACTTTGCACTTTCATTGGCACCTGTTCGATAGAGCGAAAAATCCGTCGCATCAATTCTTAATTCTCCTTCAATCACCGGTGCGGAGAGGTTACCATGAACAAGAATATTATTGGTTGAACCGGTAATGCTGCCGAACGAGGTTTCATCCTGTTTGTCTTTTTTGTTAAACAAGAGGAGCTTGTAAAATTTGCCGGTAAGATTCAGCTCTTTTGGTTTCAGCTTTTCAAGCATTACCACACCGTTAATATTTCCGTTTCCATGAAGGTTATCACTGACGGTTATATCCCTCAGTTCAAGGGCGTTAGGGGTGACATACACTTCACCATTGAGTTGATAAGAGACCTGCGTTGCTTCTATTTTAATTTTTGTATTACGCAGATGAGCCGTAAGGAAAATGTCTGGCTTGGGTGTTTTCCCTTCAATTTTAAGCGTAGTCGGGATAATGCCTTCAGCCGAGGTTAAGAAAGGCAGCAGGTATTCAAGAAACTGGGCAGAAAGATTATCCGATTGGAATGATGCGCTTATCGTTTGTTGCTCAGCCGTATGGAACTGCAGGGGATAGTAGTTGAGAACCAGAGGAATCGTGCCGCTGCCATCGAAAGTGTTTACTGATGGGGAAGCTTGTTCTGAAATTTTCTCCGGTATTGGAGCACTGCTGTGTATTTTAAAACGAAGCTGATTTCCAAGGTGACTGGCATTGCCTTGCAGTGTTCCAATCATGAATTTACCATAACGGATTCCCTGTCCGTTAAGGGTGAGCGTACTTATTTTCGAAGCCGGGTTTCCGCTGACCGTCAACGATGCATTGATTGTACCTGCAAGCTTGTCAAGAGCGGGATTAACAGCAAACCGTTTCAACTCGTTGAGTTCAATATTTGACAAAGAACACTGAAAACTGCCCGGCTGCGAGTTACTCAGTGCGCCATCAAGCACCGCTCGTTGCGTTCCTTTTCCCAGTGTAAAATGGTTGAATCTCGCCGATGTTCTGTCCAGCATGATACGTGAGTTCTCCTCGGCATGCCATATCCCCGCAGCATCTTTAATTGACAGGTGGTTGAACAGCAGCTCATAGCCGCTGTTGCTTTTTGATGCTGTAACTTTAACCGACATACTCTGTGCATTATCAGGTATGGCAATGTCGAGGGCGGCTTCAAGATGTGATGGTGTATAGTGGGCCGAAAAAACGGCATTACCAGCTTTTTTACCGGCAATGGTTATTGAAGAAGCTTTGCCGGTTACCGAAGCTTGCGGAGCTCCGTTGCCGTTGCATTCTACTCCAGCCTCCAGAGAGAGATTTTCAAAATACAAGTTGTCGCGCGAGTGCAGACTGGCAAGGTTGATTGAAGAGCTGATCGAACACTGCCCGTTACGGTATACAGCACGCCCATCAGCCCGGCCCTGCAGGGTAAGGTTCTGCAGCGGCAAAAACAGCGATAGCGGTGAGATATCTTTGACCGTGATGTAATAGCTGACCGTGAACGGTTTCTTGAGTGTATTGCCCGCAGTAACAGGAGCAGGATGTGAAGCCTGCCAGATATTCTGTCCAGTTATTTCCCTTGAAATACCAGAAACTGCAAACTTCCCAAGATTAAACAATTCTTCGAACGAATAATCGCCTTCAGCAACAATGTCAAGAAAATCGCTGTTTATGTTTGCCCGTGAGGAGGCTGCGTTCTGAACAATTTCGATGGAAGCTTTCGAATGTTCCTTAAGCTCGAGCCCGTTGATTGTTGAGGGAGCAAACTGCATAACCGCAGCGACGTTCAGCATTCCAGGATCAAATCCTGATCCTTGTATGGCAAAGACTCCGTTCAGATCAGTGGTGAACTTTTTTGCATCGAGTAGTTTTGAAATATCGAACCTTGTTGTTTTTCCGGACGCATGGTAGCGGGGAGCTTTATCTTTCCAGTCGATTCCGCCGTCAAGCGTGAGACTTGTCTGGTCGTTTTTCAGAAACAGAGAAGTATTCAGCAGGCTGTTACTGTAATTCATTGAGATGGTGCCCTCTTTCACTGGCTGATTTTTCCAGAAGGAATTAGCGACCTTCATGTCAAGCCTCAGTTGGCGAACCTCCTTGTAGTCCATTATTCCCTCAAAACTGCCGGAAGCATTGACAAGGCTTTTTCCGGGATCTGACGCCATAAGGATGTGCGGCTTGAAATCTTTCAGCAAAAACGTGCCTTTACAAAAAAGCTGTGCTGATTCTTTCCTTGATGCTTCGGCTGTCACTGATGCCTTTCCGGCCGCAGAGAGAATCGTAATATCTGCCTTTACGGTATTCAGGTTACCCTTGGCAGTTCCCAAAAAGGTAATGTCGCCGGTTTTTCGGGCAATTTCCTTTTGCGAACTCTCTTTCATGAGTGACTCAACAAAGGGCTCGGCAATTTTGGAACTGTCGCAATTCAGTAGATAAGCAAAGGCATTTCTGTTAAGCAGGTTCAGCAGCTCTCCTTTCACAGCAACTCTGCTTTTAAGGTGCGTCAGAAGCGCATCAATGATTGTAACATTGTCGCTTTTCCCTCTGGCGTTGCCTTTAAGAGTGTAGAGACCCGAAGGGATAACAAGTTCCGGGCGCAAGAGTTTCAGGTCATCGCTCTGTATGGACAGCTCCTGAATATTCAGGAAGGAGGTGCTGAGGGCAAGTTGATTTTGTAACTGATGGGAGAAAATATTGAAGTGATCAACAGTGGCCGAGAGCTCAGCATGGCTATGACTGCTCGCCACTTTCAGGGCACGCACCTCGGAACGGGTTTCAGAAAAAAGAAATTTTCCTGATGCTTGCTGCAACAAGAAGCGACTCTGGGGAATGTTGAACTTCAGGTGGTCAAGTGTTCCCTTCAGAAGTTTTTTCTTGACAGTGAATTCTGAGAGCTCCAGATTGATCTCTTTTGCGTGTACATTTACGATGTCTCCCCCGATGATTTTCCCGGAGTAAGAGAGATTACTATTGTTAATCCGCAGGTTTTTACAGAAAAAATGTTCCAGCGGTGCTTTTGTCGAGTCGGGGTCGCGGGAGGTGAAAATAAGCTTAAGATTAAGTTTACCGTTTTTCTCTTCAATAACCCTTGCGTTGAGCGAATCGGCTGTAATTCGACGCACATACAAGGTCTTGATGTCAGGCTGAAGGAGCGTGAGAAAATTGAATTGCAGAGAAAGAGAACGTGCTTCAAGAGCTGGTGTCTTTTCTCCCGGCCCATAAATCCGGGGATTGATGAGGGTGACATTGTTAGGAAACTTCAGATGCAACTCCTGCAGTTCCAGTCTTCCTAAAAGCTTCTTGTTAAACAGGCTGATAGCCAGATTTTTGGCAAATCGGTCAAGCACTCCGCTGTTCAGGACAATCAGGGAGGCAAACGACAGCACAAGCATGAATGCAAGAAAGGCTGTGAGAAGCTTGAGGCTGTAGTGTTTAATCCGTTCCACCGCAGGTCGACGATTGAGAGTAAAGCTGAATGATTTTTTCGATTATGCCGCTCGTTTAACGGCCTTCAAGCAAGGGAATAGTCAGCACAGCGCCGCCATGTTCAAGTACCGCACGTGCTCCGGCGATACGCTCGATTGCCCAGTCTGATCCCTTTACAAGAATGTCGGGCAACAAAGTACCAATCAGCTCCTCAGGCGTATCTTCATCAAAAAGGGTGACAGCATCAACAACCTGCAGAGCAGAGAGCACCGCAGCGCGGTCTGTTTCGCAACAGACCGGACGATTCGTACCTTTGAGTCGACTGACCGAAGCATCACTGTTCAACCCAATAAGGAGTACATCGCCAAGCTTTTTTGCTGCCGTCAAGTACTCAACATGTCCAGCATGAAGGATATCAAAACAGCCATTAGAAAAGACAACTTTTTTACCGGAAGCCTGCCATGCCCGAACCTTTTCAAGAGCTTCATCTCGGGATACAAGTTTATTTGAAGCAATCATAGTGATCAATAAAAGATAAATTCCTTATGTATTTTACCAATTTAGCCTGAATTATTCATGAGCCTCTGTGAAACAGAATTTTTGAGGCAAAATGGAAACCACTCCGTGCATAACTTGGCCGTTCAGTTTTATGGGAGGGAAGAAATCGAGTATCAGTGGTTCACCCCTGACAAACAGTGCACCTGA
>CAIYWF010000283.1 GCA_903929845.1 uncultured Chlorobiaceae bacterium
CTTTCATCCGGGCATGATTCACGGCATTCTCAATGTCAGGAACATTCAGGAAAAGCCGAAAGAGTTTAAAAATTCCACCTGCGAACTGCTCGCAGTAACATTCGACGCAGACGTGGAATTGGAGGAGGTTGTTGAGGGAGGAACCTCAAACCGTGTCCCAACCAGGGGTGTTGTTGGATATGTGCAGATTGGTCCGCAAGGAGTGCCTATAAAGGAGGATGATTTCGTAAAACTGCTGCAGTCAGAAAATAGCTCCATCGGTGCGGAAATCAACTGCACCATTAAAGTTGCCGGGACGAAGCAGTATATGAGGTTGAACCGTTTCGACGTGAACAACTCAGTGGATGCTTCGCATAAGCCGATTTTTGTCTGCGCGGCAAGAGGCTCCGTGGTGCTGCCGAAGGATGGGAGCTGGACCATGGTACAGCACGAAAGGGCCTCTGGAGAGGTTACACCCCTTACCGAACAGTTGAGCGTTCCCCTTATCCGTATCGGCGAATGGAACAAGGATACGGTAGTCGATCCGGTTGCGGCAGCCAAGGAACTGCTTCGTATTGCCTATCCGGGCGATATTCTCCGGGCGCCTGATGCTACCACCATTAACTTCGGCTTTCTGCAGAATATGAATACGCAGAAAGTTCTCTTCCTTACTCCTTCATTTAAAAAGGGCGTTGACTCCCTGTTGAGTAAAACACCGCCGTTGCTGGCTGATGCCTACCGTCTCATGAACAGCAAAGGGATTTTCCCCAATATCAGCGACGCCGAAAGTACCTTTGGGACAGCAATGCAGCTCCTCAAAGGCATTGACAACCGCAATGGCAATCCGCTTGAGGCCTTCAGCAAGTTGCCTGGCGTCACAGATGTCGGCAAGCAGGTATGGGAAATCATGGAGCTGAATGCGAAGGAAGAGGGTGGAAAACTGCTCGACCAAGGTTACAAGCTCATCAAAAACAAAGCCGACGATCTCATCAATGAAGCCTTCAAGTTTGACTTGCCGAACTTTGAATATCCGTTGGTGGATGTCACTGGTCTGAAGATCTATGTCGAATACAAGGCGACGAAGAAAGCTGGTGGCGAGTCTCCGAAAGATTATATCGGCAAGTTCGATTTTGATGTGGACTCTTTTGCCGCAGATATGTCAAAGAGCTGGAAGGGCAGGATGAACAGTATGGCGATGGTGGTTGATCTCGGGCCGCTGAAACGTCTTCTTACCATCAAGGGAAACTTCAATTCACAGAAGGGGACGGAAACCGACTTCGGCAGCAAGAGCGCGTCCGACTCCGCCCTTGATCTGCCTGCCCCTGAAATCGAATACAGTGACGATCTGAAGCCCGTGATCCAGATTCTTGAGATTCTCGCCGCGCTTTCCACCGGGGACTACGCTGAGGTCTTGAAACAGGGACTTAAGGTGGCGATGAGCAACAGCGCCAACCTTTGGGAATACAAATTTGAAGCAACAAAAGATATTCCGCTGGTCAAGTTCCCGCCGGGAGCATTGTATGACTCGCCGCAGACGCCACTGAAGCTTGAAGCCAGCCTTGGTCTTGGTGTTTTTTTCAATGCGGCACTGAAGGTGACGAGCGATCCCAAGCAACTGCTCCCTACAGCCGGAGCCTTCTTCAAGTTTCATGGCGGCTTGCAGGTCATGTGTGTCTCTATTGCCGCAGCGACCGTCTATGCGGTGGGTAACGCCGATCTCACACTCCGTGCCGACACCAGCCCAGTGATTTCGCTCGACATGAAATTCGGCTTTGGCGCGCAGATCGGCGTCGGGCTTCCTGTCATCGGCAATGTCAGCATTCTCTTCATGGTCGGTGTCGAAATCTACGTCGACAGCACTCAGAGAGTGGCGGTATCAGCCTTTATCCTTTTCCGGGGCCATGCTGAAATTCTTGGCGGTCTTATTGGCGTTACCATCACCATCGAAGCGAAAGGTACCATTGATAAAGGCGGACCGGGAACTCCCACCAATTGCAAGGCGCAAGTGACCTTTGGTCTCGACATCAGCATTTTTTTGATCATCAACATCAGTTTCAGCGAAAGCTGGGAAGAAACACGGCAGATTGCGTAACCGTATTTTGCTGGAATAATTGAATTAATCACAACCATTGGATTCAATACTATGCCTTCCTATAAAAATACCCGCTTTACACTCATGGCCTTTCCACAAGGCGTGGATAACGCTGGCCTGCTTTCACTGAACATAGTCTTCATTCCCAGGAATATATCTCCCCTGGAGAAGATCACGACACTATACAATCCTCTTTCCGCGACAGCGTTTGTTGACGTTCAGCCCTCTTTCGTTGCCATGGTGGTGAATAATCCCGACGAGTTTCCCGGGAAAGTTCCTGCAAACGAAAGAGTGACAGATATCGCGGCACTGCTTTACCCGCCGGAGATATCGAAACTCTACAAGACACTGAAGGATGCAATATACCCCGATGGCAAGTTGAAGTATTTCGATATTGATGAAGAGAGGAGTACCGGAAAAGTGGGTGCACAGTCTGCACCAGTTGCAGTGGATCTCTCTTCCTCGGTAAAGAAATACCTGCCGGTTTCGTATCGAAAAGCATTTAATTTCACCGCACCGCGAACGCCGAACGCCGTAATTGACGACAGCTACCTCTGCGCAATTCGCGGGCAGAAGCCTCCCGCACCGTTTGTCCCGGACAATAAAGTGAGCTGGGGAAAGGTCTATGCGCATTTGCTGCGCCAACCTTTGCTTGCAGAGTGTGGTGGTCTGCTTTACAGAAAAACAACCATTCAGCTTTCCGATGGTGACTTCGAAAAAGGAGGGTGGCTTTACATCGACATCAAACCCGGTAAGGACTATGCTCTTGAACAGTTGGCTTCATTGCCTGATGCTGATGGCCCGTTTATTGCCCGCTATGCTGCCCGAATTCCGATTCTGAAAAAGGGTGAAGCCCGCACCCTCTTTGCGCCAGTGCTCTTTCCCGTTTTGAACCCAGGAACAACCCCCACTGGCATTTACGATGAACTTTTTATTGAATCGGCACGCTTCAATGATGGTTTTGCAACTATTGTTCACGCCAATCAGCCTGTAAGCCATAATTTGCTGAAGGAGGAACAGGATGGTTTTCATCCC
>CAIYWF010000284.1 GCA_903929845.1 uncultured Chlorobiaceae bacterium
AATAATCATCTTTATTTCTCATATAAAGTTATTTCTTATAGTAATGTGTCTAATTATTAAATATTATAATTGAATCTGTTGTCTTCTCACAGTTTCTCCGATATCTTGATTAGTTGACAAGTTTACGAGTTGGTGTAAAGAATTTATTCTCTATTATTCTATTTGAATTGCTATCAGATATTTTACTCAAAGTTGTTTCTCATAAAGGATTTTCTAAACATAAAATAAACCATAAAGCTCTGGTGCTGTGTAGTTGATTTTGTGAATACAAAATAGATTAATGAGTTTAATCGCTTTTATTAATGGATTTCTATTTTTATTTTTGTCAGTGATTGACTTGCTGAAAAAATTCAATAAGAGAAGATTGCGGAGACTCTTCGTCCTCAATCAATTCAAAAGTAAGATTATGGGCTTCGGGGATAAAGAGTGAGATAACCGCAACCTCAGCAACATCGCTTCGCCTGATGGCGCCGGTCTTGATTTTGTCCCCCGTATCAAAAATCATGGAGTGCATTAGCGGTGGGCCGTCAATCAGCCCCCCAGGACGAAGAATAGTATAGGTAAAACCGGGTTCTGAAAAGAGTCGGCGGACCTCATTTTCACCTTCAAGCTTCATGGTGAGTACCTGACCGTATTTGTTAAAAGGGTGGTCGGCTCTGGTTACGGCAAGAGAGCTTATGAGAATGAAGTGCTTGATTCCCTGTTCTTTTGCAAGTTGGGCCAGTCTTTTGACACCATCTCGGTCGATCGCCGATGGTGGCGGGGATGCCGGGTCAGTTACATTACCGCCTATAGCGCAGATAACGGCATCGGCATGGTGCAGGGCGGCACTGATCTCTTCTGGATGTTCAATGGAGCCAATCGTCAGGTTATCGATAATTTCAGGCCCGAAAAGTTCCAGTGCCTTTGCCCCGGATCGGACAAAAAGGTGATAGTCAATGTGGTGACTTTGCAGGCGGTTTACTATCCATACTCCAGTCTTGCCGGTAGCCCCGGCAACAAGTACTGTGCCTTTAAATGATGTCATGGTGTTTTTCTGTATTGAGTTGTGCTTTCATGAGTTCATGAAAAACGGAGGGGGCTGTTCGATCATGAGTTACAGTTATCTTCCTCTCAGTCTCAAGGTCAGGAGGAGGATAACTGAAGAGTAGAGAGTTACAGATTTATTGCAGTGATTACAAAAATGGTAACCACTTTTTGAAATATTATTCTAATTGAAAAGTGAAAATCTGACGTTACAAACCATGGTAAGATCAACCAAAGCGTGCAGGAAAATGACGCTTCTGAGGTCGCGATACCAGAAAAAACTCAAAGCCCAACTGCAGGCAATCAGCATCTGAACCGGCATGAAAAAGGGTTTGTAGTGGCTTGTCTGAACCACATGTTCCGGAAGGATATTGATCCAGAAAAGGCCATGAATCAGACCGCTGTAGATCATAAAAAAGAGAAAGCCGGTAATAAAAAGTGCCCACGGGTTTTGCGTGATGCGAGCCGCGAGTGAAGTGCCGATACGGAAGACCGCATAAAACATGAAAGTTTCAGCAATGCCGTTGCCGATACTGAAGACAATGACGGTCAGTGGATCAAGAGCACGTCCGCCGTCGGTGGTGGAGTGGGAGTAGACCCACGCATTAACTGCAACGACAACAAGAGAAGCAACCAGCAGAATAATCCGCCGGGTGTCAAATTCCCGATTGAAGGTCACAATATCTTTCCTGAAAAAAAGAATGCCTACAAAAAAGGCAACTGCCCAGTAAGCATAGATCATCGTTGATACCGACATGATTCCGTAAGGGTTATGGGTTAAAAAAGTGTCTCGGTGTTATACTCAAATGCCTCCGCATGATAAGAGCTTCGTACAAAAGGAGCTGACTGTACATGGCGGAACCCTGCGGCTTCTGCGATGATTTTGTACTGTTCAAACTCTTCAGGAGAAATGTAGCGTTCCACTGGCAGATGTTGGGGGGATGGTTGCAGATACTGACCGATTGTTACCATATCGCAACCATGACTGGTCAGGTCGTGAAGCGAAGCTGTAATTTCTCCAGAAGTTTCACCCATTCCAACCATGAGGCCCGATTTTGTGGCCAGACTGTGTCTCAGTTTCGCCCGCTGCAAAAGCCGGAGAGATGCTGTATAGCTTGCTTGCGGGCGTACCTTCGCGTAAAGGGATGGTACGGTTTCAATATTGTGGTTCAGTACTTCAGGCGCCTCAGCCATCACCCGGTCAAGTGCATCCTCATTACCCTGAAAATCCGGAATGAGGCATTCGATACTGACCGAAGGGGTCAGTCTGCGTATGGCCCGTATTGTTTCTGTCCACTGTTCTGCACCTCCATCATGGAGGTCATCACGGGTAACACTGGTCAGCACGGCGTGCTTCAGTTTCATGGACTGTATTGCCAAGGCTATGTTTTGTGGTTCATGAGGGTCAAGTGCAGGGGGGCTTACTGCCTTGCCGACGGCGCAGAACCTGCATGTTCGCGTACAGACATTGCCAAGCAGCAGGAAGGTTGCCGTGCCCCGCGACCAGCACTCCTGCAGGTTGGGGCACATTGCTGAACGGCAGACCGTATGCAGACTATGACGGCCAAGCAACTTTCGCGTCGCCGCAAACGATGCCCCCGAAGCCATCCTGATTTTCAGCCATTCCGGTTTTTTCCCAGGACCATGTTCCATAAAGAGATGCCGCGTAACAGTTATTGAGGACTAAGCTTTTAATATAACAGCTTTCTGTTTGAAAAAATTAGCGGTATAGAGGTGATTTTGGGTATTTGACTCATCAAAACAGAAGCGAAACATATTTTCATCAGTGCAGTTGCTTGTTGTGACTGCTGAAAAAAATATTACACCATTATTAGCGCAAAATAAACGCACATTTACAAACGTAAAACAAGATATGTCGCTTTGTAAAGTTACCAAAGAATAGTAAATTTGCGCCAGATTGACTGGTAAGTATGAATGACTCTCTGTGAGTGAAATGCCTCTCCTCTCTCTCCATCACAATGCCGGGTCTTGTTAACGTCCAACTCAACGGATATGGATTTTTTTTCCGTTCTCTATTTCCGGTTTAAAAAAGTCTGGAAAGCAGTTCGCCTTTATCTTGTTATTGCAGGACCTGGTCTTGTCGTGATGATTGCCGATAATGATGCTGGCGGCATTACTACTTATGCTGCTACTGGAGCAAAATATGGCTATCACCTGATATGGTTTTTACTTTTGCTTATTCCTGTAGCCTATTATGTCCAGGAGATGACTGTAAGGCTGGGTGCAGTGACAAAGCGGGGACATGCCGAGGCCATTTTTGAGAGTTTCGGCGCATTCTGGGGATGGTTCTCCCTTATTGACCTCATGTTCGTGGACTGGCTGACATTGGTCACTGAATTTGTTGGTATGACGGCCGCATTAAGCATCTTCGGTATCCCTGCATGGATAACCGTGATTCTGGTTGTGCTCCTCATGAGCATTATTGTTCTCAATGGCCGATACTGGACATGGGAAAAGATTGCCTTGGGCTTTTGCCTGCTGAACCTGATTTATATTCCAGCAGCCTTTATGGTCAACCCTTCAATATCAAGCATTTTAGGTCAGGGATTGATTCCTAATCTGCCTGGTGGGCTCAATAATGAGCTGTTTTTTTTGCTCATGGCTAATATCGGGACCACAATTGCTCCATGGATGCTGTTTTTTCAGCAAAGCTCAGTTGTAGATAAAGGATTACAGGAAAAGGATATCAACATGGGCAAACTTGATACCTTTATCGGCTCCATCATCACTGTTGTTGTTGCCATTTTCATCGTGATTGTAACCGGGACACTCCTGAATGGCGCCCCAATCGATGATGCTGCCACCGCAGCCAGAATGCTGATGAAGACTAACCATTATGTTGGTGCATTCATGGCTATTGGATTGTTTGACGCCGGCCTGCTAGGCGCAATTTGCATCTCACTCGCAAGTTCGTGGGCGTTTGGAGAGATTTTCGGATGGGCCCACTCGCTTAACACGAAGGTTAAGGAAGCTCCCTGGTTCTATATTTCATTTTTTCTTACGCTTGCGACTGCAGGTGTTGTTCCTCTGATACCTGGTGCTCCGCTTGTGCTCATTACCCTGTTTGTGCAGGTTGTTGCGGTAACTCTGCTGCCTGCAGCACTGGTCTTTTTGATATTACTGCTTAACGATAAAAAGACAATGGGTGAGTATGCCAATACCCCTTTGCAGAATACGGTCAGTGTTTTTATTGTTGTTTTAATTATCGTACTCTCGACGTTATACGGTGTCAGTGCACTTTTTCCTAATCTTTTCCAGTAATCCAGAGGGACAGGCGACATGAGGATGCTCAAACAGTTTAGAAGCAAGATTCGTGAGATCAACCTGCGCTATGCCAAACCAAAGGTTGAAATGTCGAAAGGCGTCAAATTCTCTCTGGCGGTTCTCAGGATATACCTCTTTGTACTTGTGCTTTTGATGATCTACAAATTCATCACGGTTTTATAAAACCCCCAACACACTAATGGTTACTATACTGGATCGTGAATTTTATCTGACAGAGATTGTCGGACGCCGAGTCTATCTGAAAACACGTTCAATCGGCAAGCTTAAAGATTTCGTTATACAGGAGAACGCTGGTAAAGTCCCGGAAGTTACCCACCTGCTGGTTCACCAGCCTTATGGAGATCCCCTCCTGCTGCTGCCTTGGGATAAGATCACTTTGATATCCAACACGGAGATTGTTTCGGAAATCACCAGCGCCGAAGGATACGAACTGAATCCCCTCGACAACTATATATTTCTGAAAGATTATATTCTTGACAAGAAGATACTTGATATGGATGACCATGAGGTTGAAGTGGTTTATGATGTCAAGCTCCTGTTTCAGAATGAACGCCTTTTTGTCACTGATGTCGATTTCAACCGGTTTCGTATTCTCCGCCGGATGGGCTTTAAAAAGCTTGCCAATTATCTTGCAAAAAATAAAGAGGGTTCCAGTATATCCTGGCTCTATGTACAGCCGTTGCCTGAAACTATAGGAAGTTTTGAAGGGAATGTGAAGCTCAATGTCCTCAAGGAAAATATCAACGACATCCATCCAGTCGATCTTGCCGACATTCTTGAAGAGCTCGAAGGTAATCAGCGTATAGCGGTTTTCAACGAACTTGAGCCTGAATTGGCCTCAGATACTCTCGAAGAAGTGGAGCCAAGGGTGCTGCGTGAACTGATCCGGTCAATGCAAAAAGAGAAAGCCGCCGGATTGATCAATGAGATGAGCCCTGCACAGGTTGCCGGAATACTCTCTGTGCTGCCTGCCTCTGAAGCAGATGAGATTATCGAATTTGTCGATAGTGAAAACAAGCAGAGGGTGCAGCAGATCATCGATCAGAATGACGAAAATATCATGCTCTATTCCACACAGCAGGTTATCAAACGCCCTGTTGATACCATGGTCAAAGAGGTGATCGATAATTTTCGCGAAGTTGCCGGTGATATGGATGTCATTATGTATGTGTATGTTGTGAGTGCAGACAATATCCTGCAGGGAGTTGTTGACATAAGGGAGTTGATTGCGGCTGAGCCAGAGCAGACACTTGGCGATATTATGACGGACAGCCTTATTACGCTGAATCCGGATGATACACTGCATGATGCGGTTGACATGTTTTTCCGTTATTCCTTCAGGGCGATCCCGATCACTGATGAGAATGATTATCTGCTTGGAGTGGTTTCCTTTCATGACATCAAGGGAGTCAAGCCCAGGCTGGATTAAAGGGGAGAGAGCTGGTGGCCTTTTTCTATGGAAAAAGAGAATAATTTCTGGACAACAGGGAACTCCAAGAGATGGATTTTACACACCTTGACAACAGCGGAAACATTGCCATGGTCGATGTTTCCGGAAAGCCCGGTACGCTCAGGACGGCCAGAGCTTCCGGATATATTCTTATGCAGCCGGAAACCATTGAGCTTCTTACCCGTGACGCTCTTCCGAAAGGCAACGTTCTGACGACGGCCAAGCTTGCCGGGATCATGGCAGCCAAAAATACCGCACATCTTATTCCTCTTTGTCACCAGCTCAATCTTTCCTGGGCCGATATAGTTTTTGATGTCCAAAAAGAGCGCATAGCCATAGTTGCAACCGTTAAAACAAAAGAGTCAACCGGGGTGGAGATGGAGGCATTGACTGCCGTATCGGTTGCGGCGCTTACCATCTATGATATGTGCAAGGCGGTGGACAAAACCATGGAGATTGGATCAATAACACTGGAAAATAAAACTGGTGGAAAATCTCACGAGTCTGATGGCTACAGGCCGAAAACATCAATTCTTGTGCTGTCGGACTCGGTTTCTTCGGGCCGGGCGGTCGATCGTTCAGGCCAATTACTGCGTGAAGGGTTTGAGGCTTCCGGATGCCTGGTTGGCGAAGTGAGAGTCATTGCCGATAATCAGGAAGAGATCATCTCGGTTATTGATGAATGGACAGGTAAAGGTGTTGAACTTATTATTACGACGGGGGGGACTGGTCTTGGGCCGCGCGATGTAACTGTAGATGCACTTCTTCCCAAATTTTCCCGTAAATTAACAGGAATTGAGCAAGCACTGTTTAATTGGGGACAGGGAAAAATCAAGACAGCCATGCTTTCAAGGCTTGCTGCAGGGATGGTAGGATCGTCGATGGTGATCTGTTTGCCGGGAAGTTCGGGTGCGGTCAGCGATGCGCTCGAGGTGCTTGTGCCTGCAATATTTCATGCTTTTGCCATGATAAAAGGAGAAGGACACTCATGATGATAACCGTACAGGAGGCGCATAACCTCATCAGGCAATCACTTTCGCCTTTGGGCACAAAGGAATTGCCACTTGATGAAATTCAGGGGAGAGTGCTTGCCCGGGAGATAAGGGCGCCTTTTTCGATGCCGCGTTTTACCAATGCAGCTATGGATGGTTTCGCCCTCAAATGGGATGACATTTCTCATGCAGCAGAAGACTCTCCTGTGCGGCTGCAGGTGACCCAGGCAATTCCTGCTGGAACACTCTCCACCTTGCCGGTTATTTCCGGATGCTGTGCCGAAATCATGACCGGAGCGCCAATTCCAGAAGGAGCTGATACCGTTGTTGCATTTGAGCAGACCAGCGGTTTTGGTTCTGACTCTGTTGACGTCTTCAGAACACCGAAATATGGAGCCAACGTTCGTTATTGTGGTGAAGAAATAGCCGAGGGAGAAATGCTTTTTTGCAAAGGGGAGTTGCTTTCTCCTTCCGAAATTGCCGTTCTTGCCTCATTCGGTTTTGCATCAATAGCTGTACATCGAATGCCGAAAGTTTCGATTGTTACGGTTGGAGATGAAGTTCGCATGCCCGGTGAAGAGGTTTCCGGTTCGCAGATCTATAACAGCAACCGCTTTATGCTTGAAGCCGCGTGCCGCTCCGTAGGCATTGAGCCTGTCGGACTCCATCATGCTCCCGATGATAAGGTTGTGTTACGCGAAGCGCTTTCTCGCGCGCTGGCTGAATGCGAAGTGCTTATTACGGCAGGAGGCATCTCTACCGGTGAATATGACTTTGTCCAGCAGGAACTTTTGGAGCTTGGAGTCACCAAAAAGTTCTGGAATGTTGCGCAAAAGCCCGGAAAACCCCTTTATTTTGGCACTACCTCTCAAGGACAGGCCGTTTTTTCCCTGCCAGGCAACCCGGTTTCCGCGTTGGTTTGTTTTGTAGAGTATTGCATTCCTGCTTTTAATATTCTACAGGAACATATTGAAACTGCTTCTTTCAAGGCTATTCTTTCTGAACCATTTCCGACAGATAAAAAACGGCACCGTTTTCTTTCTGGAAAGGTGTGGTCCGAAAACGGCAGGCTTCTATGCAAGGTCTCTCCAAAAATTGAATCTCACATGATCACGTCGCTCACAGGCTCGAACTGTCTGGTTGAAGCGGAACCTTCTTCCGTACCACTTCCTGCCGGGTCGGAAGTGACCTGTACGATGCTGCCCTGGGCGATGCTTTCATAAAAACTATGCTTTTTCACCCTTTTGAAATAGCTTTCTGCGGTTATTCCGGCTCCGGAAAAACAACCCTGATCGCAGGAGTTGTACGCCATCTTTCAGCAAAGTTTTCCATTGCCTATTACAAGCACGGCTGCCATCACTTTGCTCTTGACCGCGAAGGCAAAGACTCATGGATTGTTCGTCAGGCTGGAGCTGCTGCCGTCATGATTTCTGACCCCGAAACAAAAGCGGTTATCACCGGTCACGGTCTATCTTCTCGACTGCTTGAGCATCTGGTTTTTTCTGACCACGACATGCTTCTTGTTGAAGGCCTCAAGGATCTTCCCCTGCCAAAACTGCTCGTGGTGGATGCCGAACACCGGATACTTGACCTTGTCAGCAATGGAACCATCACCAATGTTGCTGCTCTGGTCGTCCCTGATGAACCGGAATCCTGTGCAGCATTTGACATTCCAATCCTGCACAGGGACGGCATCAGCGAGGTCGCAGCATTTATTGAAGCTTTTTTGCTCACTAATTCTTTGAAAAATTATCCACTGCACGGACTGATACTGGCAGGAGGACGGAGCTCACGTATGGGACGAGACAAGGCGCTCATCGAATACCATTCCGAAAATCAGCTTCTCCATACAGCCGCGCTTCTACGACCGCAATGCCAGGAAGTATTTGTTTCCTGCCGGGAGGAACAGGCAAAAACATACCGCCATTTCGGAATTCCTGTTATTTCCGATTCTTATCTCGGCATCGGACCGATAGGGGGGCTGCTCTCCGCCCAGCAAGCCAAGCCAGATGCGGCATGGGTTGTTGCGGCATGTGATCTGCCTTTTCTTGATGAAGCCATAGTCCGGCAACTCTGCTCAGAGCGTAATCCGCTACGTTTCGCAACCGCTTTCAGGCATTCTCAATCAGGCCGTATCGAGCCACTTTTTGCTTGTTATGAGCCAAAATCCCGCAGCCGACTCATCCTTCGACACCTGGAAGGAGATAACTCACTCTCTGCCTTTCTCGACGAGTCACGTATAGAAGAGCTTATACCCCGGGATGCCTGGGCACTGCAGAACATCAATGATCCCGCAAGCCAGCCGGGTACACGCCTTTCCTCATAAATACCATCAGGAGATGGGTACAGGCGGGGAACAAGAAATCCATAGCACTTCAGTTACAAAAAAAGGCGGGATCGTCTCCCGCCTTTCAATAATCATGAAGCAGTAGTGATTACTTGCTCTGCTGAACAAGATAAGCAACAGCATTGCCAACCTCTGCGTCGGTAAGTTTAGGATTTCCACCTTTTGGCATCATCATTCCTTTTTTACCCTGAAATCCTTTGATTGATTTGCTGACAAGTATATCCATGCCCTGGGCGATACGAGGGGCCCATGCGGCCTTATCACCTGTTTTAGGGGCACCCATGATACCCATTTTGTGGCAGTTGGTACAGCTTGCGTCATAGACAGCTTTACCCGCGCTTGCATTATAGGTAGTGGCAGCACTGGCATTTGCAGAGCTTATTGAAAAAACAAAGAGTGCACAAAAGGCTGCTGAAACGAAACGAGACATAGTCGGGATTCCTTTACGTTTAGTTAAAAGGGAAGGGTGAATCATACAAGACTTTAATTTTAACATTTTGTCAGTATGAATCCAAATGGTTTTAAAAATGTCTGACCGTCACTCATGAGCACCAGGATTTACACAATTGCCATTCCAACAACCATCCCCGGCTTGATCGTTCCACCCTGCACAACACGTCAGAAGAGACCTTCCTTAGGCATAATGCATTCCCCGGTTGCGCTCTGTATAGCACATCATCAGAAAGAATACTATTTGAAGACCGTTTTGGCTACGGCATGCCGCATCATGTCCTTGGTAGTAAAGGCTGAATGAATGAGGCGGATACGTTCTTCAATGCCTGTTTGGCCTTTTTGTCGTGCACAGATTTCGCGCAATTGGGGAGCAAACCCGACGCCAATAAGGCGTATGCCTTCCAGTATGCCGGTTGTCGCTTCCACAAGAAAAATGGCAATGGCATTAGTCTCTGACGCCATCCAGATTCTGCGGGTTTCATCATCAAATTTTGAGGTATCAAAAGAGATATCAAAACTGAACTCTTCCCCGAAATCCACAATCAGAAAAGGAATATCCCGCTGTTCAAAAAGGTAAGCGGTTATTTTTCCAGTTGTAAACAGTCTTTTTTCTTTTCGGGAAATCTTGCGGAGTGACATCAGGAGATGGAAAAAACTCTCTGTCGGTATTGCAATATTCATCTCCCGACCAGTACAGTATTGTTCAAGAGGAAAAAGTTGTCCTACTCGGTACGCGTCCATAATTCTGAGCCAACTCCTTTGCGTTAAATAAATCGTGCTTTCGTGCTATCTATTTTTACGATACGCTCTTTTCTCGCCATGTCGTGCTCTCCTGAATCTCTTAACGTGGGATTTTTTCCGAATTCTGAAGCACCCCCAAGACAAAGTCATTGCTACCGACGCGCGTTCTATTAGGAATGGAATTGCGATCAATCTGTCCTTTGAGCGTATATGCCAAATCGTCATACCAGATGGGATCATTCAAATACCATGAGTGCGATACCATGCCATCAACGACCTTCTCAAGGCTTTCCTTTCTTTCGGCCTCTGGTATAGCTGCATAACGTGGACCGCTATCGACATCGACAGCCTTCTCGTGAGCGGGTGTGTCAATAGGCATGCCAACACGCCCCACACGAGAGCTAATATCAATGTTCTTTACATTGGAAACGGCCAGAGCTTCATCGTGACCACTGAAATAATTTGTTAGTCGTCCACAGTGATTAAATACCGGAACCATTTCGGTATCGTTGAGAGCAAAACAATCTGAAGACAGGTCGGCTGCAAATAGAACCACCTGACCTATTCGCCAATCGTTGGCTAAATCTGAGTTACGACCTTTGTCTACGGCACGAAACGCTTCGCGCACGATGAACCCGCCCATAGAATGAGCCATCACATGAATATTGATAGGGCAATCTTTTCTCGTGTAGTTGGCAAAAGGAATGATGCCGCCTTTGACAAGAAGAGACGCGGCATTCTGCGCCTCGAAACGGTCATACGCGTAGAGCGCAGCACTGCCAGCAGTCGGCCAATCAAAGCCTATTACTATGCACTGGAATCCGCGATTTCTTAACTCTTTTTCGACCAGTCGTTGACGCTTCAATGCTTCTTCGGAGTCTGTGTTATAGCCATGCACAAAGAAAATGATATCCAACTCATTTCCTGGCGCTGTTTCGGGGGGAATCGCTTGCTTCACAATCTTGTCTAACCACTCCCTTACTCCACCGACTTTATCAGAAGGGCGGGGCACAATTGCGCCATCCGAAACTTCCAGGTAAGAAGCCGAACCGAGACCGCTCCCGAAGTTGTCTTCCCCGGAGACCTTATTTCGAACACATAAGATGTAGTTATTCATTTGAATTCCCCTAATCTATCTAACTCGGAAAAAGCACACGGTTCCTTTCCGTATAAGGTACGGCTTTTTGGTGAATATTCCCGCGAAAGCGGGGTACCGCCTTCGCTTCAGCACGCTCCGCACGCGGATCAGCCATGCCAGGCGCAGTGGGATCCCAGAGTGCGACGAGGTAATGCACATCCAAACAAACCCCGTTTATCTCAATTATATTGTACATTTGATATAGAATGGTAATTGCATAAAAGACTGTTCCTTGCCTTCGCACTCGTCCATAAATCCCAAAGAACATCATGCCCCTGAGCCAAAAGGAAATTCGCGATAACGCCCTCAAATTTGCCCACGAGTGGAGTGATGTTTCACGCGAACGCGCAGAATCCCAAACCTTCTGGAACGAATTCTTCATAATCTTCGGCATAGAACGCCGTCGAGTCGCCACCTTCGAAGAACCCGTCAAAAAACTGGCTGACAGGCGAGGATCAATAGACCTTTTCTGGAAAGGCACCCTTGTCGTCGAACACAAATCCAAAGGGCAGGATCTCGATAAAGCCTACACCCAGGCACTCGATTACTTTACCAATCTCAAACAGGAAGAACTCCCCAAATTTGTTCTCGTCTCCGACTTTGCCCGTTTCCGTCTCTTCGACCTCGACAACGGCGACGACCACGAATTCCTGCTGGCCGACCTTCCCAAAAACATAGGCTACTTCGGCTTCATCTCCGGTTACCAAAAACGAATCTACAAAGACGAAGACCCCGTCAATATCAAGGTTGCCGAAAAAATGGGCCAGCTCCACGACGCACTGCTCAATTCCGGCTACGACGGCCACAACCTCGAACTCTTTCTTGTCCGTCTTGTCTACTGCCTCTTTGCCGACGATACCGGCATCTTCAACGCCAAGGATGACTTTGAATACTACCTTCGCGAAAAAACCAAACAAGATGGTTCCGATACCGGCAGAGCCATTGCCGACCTCTTTCAGGTGCTCGACACTCCGTCTGCCAAACGTCAGAAAACTCTCGATGAGCAGCTTTCCCGCTTTCCCTATGTCAACGGCTTGCTTTTCCGTGAAACATTCCGTTTTCCCAATTTCGATACGACCATGCGCCAGTTGCTTCTCGATTGCTGCATCTTCGATTGGGGACTGGTTTCACCAGCCATTTTCGGCTCCCTCTTTCAGAGCGTTATGGACAAAAACAAACGCCGCAACCTTGGAGCCCATTACACCTCAGAAAAAAACATTCTCAAGGTCATACGAGGCCTTTTTCTTGACGATCTCTACCTCGAATTTGAATCAAGCAAAACCAGCGCCAAGAAGCTGTTAGCCTTTCACGATAAAATTGCCTCCATGCGCTTTTTCGATCCCGCCTGTGGATGTGGCAACTTCTTGGTCATTACCTACCGTGAAATGCGCCTGCTCGAAATAGAAGTGTTGCAACAATACCTGACCCTCACCTCAGTACGCTACAGGGCAGGCAATACCCAGCTCGAAACTGATGTCAGTGTAATTTCAAAAATTGATGTTGACCAGTTCTATGGTATCGAAATCGAAGAATTTCCCGTCCGTATCGCCCAGGTTGCCCTCTGGCTGACGGACCACCAAATGAACATGCGCCTCTCCGAAGCATTCGGCCAAACCTACGTCCGCCTGCCGCTTGTTCACTCTCCGAATATTTCTTGCGAGAACGCTATCCGCCTCGATTGGGAAACACTCTTTCCCTCAAAAGAGAACCTGCTTATCCTTGGCAATCCGCCCTTCATCGGCAAACAAAACCGCAATACTGCTCAAATGGCCGATATGGATTTTCTTTGCCAGCCACTCAAAACCAAAGGCCTGCCCAACTATGGCATTCTCGACTATGTGACACTCTGGTATATCAAAGCTACTCTTTTCATCGAAAACACCGCCGTTAAAGTGGCGTTTGTCTCCACAAATAGCATCACCCAGGGTGAACAGGTTGCCGTGCTCTGGCAATTCCTGCTCTCCAAAGGTGTCAAGATCAACTTTGCACACCGCACCTTCAAATGGAGCAATGAAGCTCGAGGCAATGCTCAGGTTTTTTGCGTGATTGTAGGATTTTCGCGCGAGGTGAGCAGCGCGCCAAAGCGGTTGTTCGATTACATTACGCCGCAAAGTGAAGCGCAGGAGATTCATGCAACGAATATTAACCCGTATCTCATTGATGCGACTGATGTGGTGATTCCATCTCGAAATACGCCGTTATCTAACATACCCAATATGGTTAAAGGAAGTCAACCGACGGATAA
The DNA here is from genome assembly GCA_903929845.1 of uncultured Chlorobiaceae bacterium. Taxonomy (GTDB): domain Bacteria; phylum Bacteroidota; class Chlorobiia; order Chlorobiales; family Chlorobiaceae; genus Chlorobium. The sequence continues at coordinate 13,699 of CAIYWF010000284.1, forward strand.
TGGTATACTTCTGTTCAATGATGAGGAAAAAGCAGCGTTGGTAAAAATGGAGCCAAAAGCCGAAAAATTCATTCGGCGATTAATAAGCGCTCATGAGTTTATCAATGGAAAAAATCGCTGGTGTTTATGGTTAAAAGATGTTGCACCAAATGAATGGAGACATTTGCCGGAAATTGTCAAGCGTATTGATGCTGTTAGAGAGTTTCGTCTGAAAAGCACAAAAGCAGTAACTGTACAGTTAGCTGAGGTTTCGTATTTATTTGCAGAAATCAGGCAACCAAGTAGTGATTATGTTTTAATTCCAAGGCATTCTTCGGAGAACAGAAAGTATGTACCAATTGCATTTTTTAGTCAAGAAGTGATTATCAGTGATTCTTGTTCTTCCGTTGCCAACGCAAGCCTGTACCACTTCGGAATTTTAACCAGCACGATGCACATGGCGTGGATGCGGGCGGTCTGTGGTCGCATAAAAAGTGATTATCGCTACTCAAACAATTTGGTTTACAACAACTACCCCTTCCCCGAAGCAGTCAGCGAAAAGCAACAGGCAAAAGTTGAAGAAAAAGCCCAGGCAGTGCTCTCAGCACGTGAACTCTTCCCAGGCTCAACCCTCTCAGATCTCTACGACCCACTTGCCATGCCAAAAGAGCTGCACAAAGCACATCGGGAACTGGACGAAGCAGTGGATGCCTGTTACCGCCGATCACCCTTCAAAACCGAACTCGAACGCCTCGAATACCTTTTCGAACTCTACACCAAATACGCCGAACCCCTCACCCACGCAATGGAGCAAAAGCCGACGCGCAAGCGAAAATCCTGAAGTTCACTCCCAGGCAGGCAGACAAGCAGACTGGCGCGAAAGCGGATGACTGCCCGCTCTTTGTCTCGCGAAGCACAAACGTTGTTCCGAGTAACCCGAGATAAACCACAGGAAACTTTGCCTCCGACACCAAAGGAATCTTGGATAAGAACTTATTCGTAAATAAGCTGAGTTTCGCAAAAACCATCAATTATGCTTTTTTAAAGCATAAAAAATCATCAGAAAATTATAAATAGTTGGCAAAACGGCGGCTATTTTGCAGTCATGTACTATTATCCTGAATTATTCATGAGCCTCTGTGAAACAGAATTTTTGAGGCAAAATGGAAACCACTCCGTGCATAACTTGGCCGTTCAGTTTTATGGGAGGGAAGAAATCGAGTATCAGTGGTTCACCCCTGACAAACAGTGCACCTGA
>CAIYWF010000285.1 GCA_903929845.1 uncultured Chlorobiaceae bacterium
AAATCCATGAGAGGTTCCGATCCCGATGCAGCCCTCTTCTGGCTTGCCAGAATGATTCAGGGAGGAGAAGACCCAAAATTCATTGCCCGGCGAATGGTTATTTTTGCAAGCGAAGATATCGGCAACGCTGATCCCTACGCCATAACCCTTGCCATCTCCGTCTTTCAGGCCGTTACCATGATCGGGTTGCCTGAAGCAAGAATCAATCTGGCCCAAGGCGTTACCTACCTTGCCTCCGCACCAAAATCACACGCAAGCTATCAGGGAATTAACGAGGCCATGAATGAAGCGACAGCCATGCAGGATTTGATTGTGCCTCTTCACTTGCGCAACGCACCCACCAAACTCATGAAAGCAGAAGGATACGGCGCAGGGTATCATTACCCCCACAGTTATCCGGGCCATTTTGTCGCCCAGCACTACTTTCCCGAAGGCATGGAGCCGAGAGCCTATTACCGTCCCGGAGAAGAAGGGCGTGAAAAGTACATCAGGGAACGGCTGAGCCAGATATGGCACGACCGTTATCACCCCTGATCTTCTCAAAAGAGACACGGACTCTTGTGAACCCGGGGCTGCCGAAGGTTTTTTCGCTGCAAACTACACGTGATAAACATATTGTCCGTCGCTGAACGGAACAAGGTTGATCGAAGTATCAGCCGGGTTTTGGTTGTTGAGCCACTTCACGCAACTGCTGTCCAACCAATCCTGGCGTGAACCAGCAAACCCTGAATTGGCGGGATAAATATCGATAAAACGTTTAAAAAGCTCAGATGTAAAGTCACTCTCCTTGCCGACCGGTTTATATTTATTCGTATCTTGACAGCGTTTGCACTGCGAGCTGCTGTCGGCCGTAGAGCAGAGCGCACTGGGCGCAGTCAAGTATCAGCAATGGCTGCCTTTTTCAACATTGGTGACAGCCGTCCACGAATTACTTCCTGCGGGAGCCATCTGGCTGTACTCGGTGACAACCGCTGAATCGCCGGGATAATAGGTTCCATGATCAGTAGATAATTTGTTGATAAAACCCCTGAGATTCAAATTAACTATAAAAAAACGCTTGGCACTCTACAGTACATACACTGAATATACACGCCGAGCATAACATCTGGAAATAATTGTACCTGAGCACAATCTCTTCCATGGAAAGTTCCCGCATATTGGACAGCTTTTTCAGAAATGACTTAAAAAAATAGTATAATAAAAGTCAGGGATCACCAGTTAAGTTTTGTGTGTCCTGACGTGGAGTAAACGTGATAAGCCATTATCTTGTAATAAAATGAGACGAATAGTATCCCCGTTGAGAGCGCTTTTTCTGCTTATCCTGCCTTTTTTTTTGTTGACAGGGTCATCTCTTCTGAACGCCGCCCCCGCTTCAGAGGAGACAAGATCACTGACACTTGATGAAGCTGTCCGTACAGGGCTCGAAAAAAGCCGTACCCTTGAAATTGCCCGACTCGATCGGGATATGGCAGGGCAGAAAATTCGGGAGAGCTGGTCAGCCGTGCTGCCCCAGATTACAACCGGAGTCACCTATACCCGCACCCTGAAACCATCCGTCTTGCTGCTTCCTCCAAACCAGGGGTTTCCAACGACACTCGAAACAAGCTCCGACAATGCTGGACATGCCACCCTTGATGTTCATCAGCCACTGTTCAACGGATCTGCTTTTGCAGGTATAAGGGCGTCAGGCATTGTTCGCAAGATGAGCGAAGAGGCCTACAGAAATGCCGAGTCCGCTGTTGTTGCCGACATAAAAATCTCATATTTCGATGCACTCATATCAAAAGAGCAGTTGTCACTGATTGAGCAGAGTATCGCGCGCTGGGAGCAATCAAGAAAAGATACCCGGGCCATGTTCCGGCAGGGAGTTGCCGCCGATATTGATACCCTCAAAGCCTTTCTTTCCGTTGAAAATCTCCGCCCCGATCTCATACAGGCCGAAAACAAAGTGGCAACTACCATGACCAGGCTGAAAAACGCCATGGGCATTCCGGTCGACAGCAACGTCAAACTGAGCTCAAAACTTGAGCTTCCTTCAGCCACATATCCTGCCGACATCAACGCAGCATATCGTGAAGCGGTTGATTCGAGGCCCGATCTTCACCAGCTTGATCTTCAGGTACAGGCGGAAGGCGAAAAAGTCAATGCCGCCCGTGCTGAACGCTTTCCACTCCTTTCCGCATTCGGCAAACTTGAGTCACAGACGGCGTTTAATGATGGTGTAAAACCCGCCGATTCCCGCTGGCCAGCCTCTTCATCTGTCGGGCTCCAGCTTACCATGCCTCTCTTTACCGGCTATCGCATCAGCGCCCAGGTTGAACAGGCAAAGATCGGGCAACACCAGACCCGCACACGGTTTGAAGATCTCAAAGCCAATATCAGGGCTGAAATTGAGGTTCGATTACTAAATTACAGGGAATCCCAAAAAAGAATTGAGGTGCAGTCCAAAACCATCAGCGTTGCAGAACGAAGCTACAACATATCGCGTCTCCGCTTCAAAGAAGGCATAGGCTCCCGCCTTGAATTAACCGACGCGGAACTCCAGCTCAACAAAGCCAAAACCAACTATTTACAGGCAGTATACGACTGTCTTGTAGCAACGACCCAACTCGACAAAGCCCTGGGGCGCAGCAGGATTTCCAGGTAACTCTATCCGCTATGTTTTTCTTGCAAAAAAGATAAAACTCGAAGCCTCCTCAGGCCATAAAGCCTCCTTGCCAAGAGAGACCATAGCCCGGCCAAAAGCAATACCCTGTTGCAGAAGATGAAACCGCCCTCCCCGCCTTTTGCAACGAAGTTTTTCGCTGTAAAAAGTATTGAACAGCGCATCCGGAAGATAAGGCTGCCGCTTGAAAACGCGCAAATGATGCGGCTCCAGAAGCTTTTCAAGAGTTCCAGGCATAAAATGGAAGAGATGGCGGGGAGCGTCCCAGGCAATCCAGTTCTCCCGATAAAATTTCGCACCGGAACCTGCAGGATTGGGAAGAGTAAGAACGAGCACACCATCATGTTCAAGCAGTGACGCTGCACCATCGAGCGTTTCATGGAGGTTGTGAAGATGTTCAAGCGTATGCCACAAAACAATACGGTCGAATTTTTCGGAGTACCCATCCTGCAGAAAAGGGGAGACCCTCAGCCCAAAAACCTTCCGGGCATAAGCTGCCGATTCCGCATCAGGTTCCACGCCCGCAAGATGATCAAGCGAAACTCCCTTGCTTCTGCGAAAAAAGTTCAGCAGCTCTCCCGTTGCACAGCCTATTTCAAGGATCGAAAGCTTCCGAAGAGGCTTGACAGCACCCTTCAGGATAAAGGAAGCCCGGTAGCGAAGCAGCAGTGATCGTGCGGCAAGATAGACCCTCTCACCCAGAGATAAACTGCTGCTTTCATACAGGAACGGCTCATACTGCCCGCTCCGGTAATGAACAGCTATTTCAGAGCTGTCGGGACGGGGATTAAGCATAATGAGCCCGGAATCGCATGACTGAACAAGCTGCCATCGCTTTTTCCCGGAAGAATCAAAGCGATCCGGCACCTGAAGCCAGGGGGTGAACTCCGTGGAGTTGCATATGGGGCAGGGAACGGTTTCCATTGCGGCAAAAGAGACTAATGCTCCGGTGCCTGGGTAATGTCAATAAAGGCTTGTCTCAGGTTTTTGTAGGTGGAGGTCATATCATTGCTGAGCACCTTGGCATCGGCAAGGATGGGCATGAAATTCGTGTCACCCTCCCAGCGAGGCACAATATGGAAATGAATATGGTTGTCCACACTTCCACCGGCAACCCGTCCAAGATTGGCGCCGATGTTGAATCCCTGCGGCCTCAGGGTAAGCTTGAGCGCTTTAATGGAGAGATCCGTCAGCTCCATCACTTCCAGCTTCGTCTCCTGGTCAAGCTCTGAAAAGTCGGCAGTCTGCATGTAGGGAATCACCAGGAGGTGTCCGCAATTGTAAGGATAAAGGTTCATGATGATGAAGCACCTCGTTCCCCGGTACAGAACAAACCGCTTCTCGTCATCCTCAGGAGGAATATCGGCAAAAACTGATTTTCCATCCGCAGCGGCAGGCTTGTCATCCTTGAATGACTGCATGTACACTTCACGCCAAGGCGAGTACATTCTGTTCATGACGAGCGTTCTCCACGACGTTGTTTGTTTTATTGGTATCGTACCAAAGATGGGAATCGAACCCACACGAGTTATTCACTCACTGGATTTTGAGTCCAGCGCGTCTACCAGTTCCGCCACTTTGGCCTGTTTCAGAGCGGTGCGAGAGAAGGGAATCGAACCCTCACGCCTCACGGCACTAGTTCCTAAGACTAGCGTGTA
>CAIYWF010000286.1 GCA_903929845.1 uncultured Chlorobiaceae bacterium
CAGCCACCGAGCATTTTTCCTAATTCTGCAATCTGGCTGCTTCCAAATTCATAGGAGTTCAAACTGATAAATTTCATGTCAAAACTCAATCGAACAAGAATGCGCAACCGTGTCAGCACCTCGTCAGCCTGCTCCAGCAATGGCCGTTTCTCGTTCCGCATATTGGCAACCGCCACAAGCTCAGTAAACTCCAGCACGGCATTTTCGATGCGAACCGCAATGCTGAACCGGTAGCTTTTCGGAAATTTCCCCGTATGCAGCAGCAGCCATTTCGAAAAGTCGTACGCCTTTTTGACAATCAGCATTTCATGATTCGGCATGAAAAAAATTTCCTTTTCAGAGTTCCAGAAAACAGAGGATCAGAATCTCAGGAAGAGTGACTGGAACGCACAACCCGAAAGCCAATAAGGTTGATCCTGATCGCCGGATCGCGGTAGAACCGGGCAGAGCAACGCAGGTTGACGGGATCACTGAACCAGGAGCCGCCGCGCAACGCGCGGGCAGATTTTATATACTCTTCTGATGCATTTTCATCATACAAATCTTCCGTCCACTCCCACACATTACCCGCCATATCGTACAAACCTTCCTGCGTAGCGCCATCGGGATAGCGACCTACAGGGGTTGTGGCTCCCTCATGCTCATTATAATTGGCAAGTTTATTTGTGGGCTCTAAATTCCCCCAAGGATATTGACGACCTTCCGATCCCGCAGTGGCATATTCCCATTCCATTTCTGTTGGCAAATGATAGAGACCTGCATTCCTGCCTTTGCTCTCCAAAAGAGAGAGCCACAGGCAATAAGCTTTTGCTGCATACCAAGTGATGCTGACCACCGGCTGATCATCGCCACCAAACTTGCGGTCTTCATCTTTTAACGATCGAAAAAGGCTGGCAATATCTTGCTTTTCTCCTTCTATATAATTGCAAAACCCGTCATCCCATAAGTTGCGCCTTCCAATATCGGTTATCGCATTCCTGAACGTCGAAAGTGGCAAGCGGGCTTCATACTCTGTCGCCTGTGACGATAAATAGGAGATAAATAAACGGTAAAGCTTGTTGGTAACAGGATATTTCGCAACGTACAGGTCTGGAACGCTTATTATTTTCTGTGCAAGGGAGTACATAAACGCACCACCTTTTATGAGGATATATTCGGCTTCGAGGGAATCGAGAAGCACGTTTGCATGAATACCTTGTTCTTTTGAAAGCCCCGAGCACCTGAACTGCTCAACCACTCCAAGCGCTTCAGGCTTGCCGATAGTGTTCAGACACTCCACAAGGTATCTCTGTCGGTTCAGCGTCGTCTCAGGATCAAGTAACTTCTTCTTCAAGGCTTCGGTCTTCCGCTGCGGGGCTTCCTCAACAAGGGTAACGAGCAAGTCCTGCTGCTTCTGCGTCAAGTTTTCAGTGACTGATGAATCAAAGAGTTCCTTCATAAAGTCATCAAAAACCTCGGCATCTTCAACATGGCCGATAAAAAAGCGGAGCGGTTCCTGCCACCAGTCGTCCCCAAACCGGGAAACAATCGTTTTGAGATAACCTTGGCGGTGCAGGTTTTTCACAAGCTGCACTCCTGCCAGATACTCACGGAATGATTTGTGACGAAATACATACTCCTTCTCGCCATACTCCACCAGCACTCCAGCTCGCTCAACAAGGTTCTTGCAGAACGCCTCTGCGGGAAGGGAATTGTAAAGGGTATCGAGCAACTCCTGCATTTTCAACTGCATGTCAGCTTTGCCGACCTCGTCCTTTTTCAGCTCTTCCTGCATCCAGAGAGAGACGGGACTCAGCACCCGCCGCGCATCCTTTGCGGCAAGCAACGGATAAATCCCCCGTCGCCTGTCACGATAATCAAGCATATAGTTCAATGCCGCATCGTAGAGTTCTGAACGACCTCCTGGCAAAAACTCACGCTCTTTCCAGAGCATAGCCATAATCTGTAACAGTAAGGGGATCCCTGCCAGAACGCGTAAACTTTTGTTGTTATCCTGCCCCAGAAAGGCAAGAATAGCATCTGCTTTTTTGGTAGCCTGCTGGATGGCTCGTTGTTCGTGCTGGACTCTCAAGTCCGACTCTTCTCCTGCACCGAGAGGAATCTCCCGAAAAAATGCAGCTTTGAACCAGAGATGCAAAAACTCTGCTTGCTGCTTCCTCGTAAAATCCATGATATCGGCCCGCAGGTGGCTTGCATCAAGCTCAATGCCGTCCCCTTTCCGGTAACCCGTACTTCGGGAAGTCACCACAAACCGAGCATGAGCAAACCTTGAAACCGTGCGATCAATCCAGTCACAAACCGCTATCCGGTCATGAACATCACTGATTTCATCCAGCCCGTCCAGCAGCACAAGGATTGATGGTTCCTCAAGCCAGCCGGAAAAGATGGATTCTTCAATCTTGAGAAAATGTTTTTCAGACCATACAGAGAGTGCCGCTTGTAATGAGGAATAGCCGCTATCACTCTTGTTGAGTTCACGCAACGGGAGGAAATAAACATTGACTGGTTCACGAAAACCAAACTCCTGATACCGATTGTTATCCAAACAAGAGAGCGCATAATATTTGAGCAAGGTTGTTTTTCCGGAACCTGGATCGCCGATAATGAGCAACAGAGGATGCTGTTGAAAAACAAAACTCATCACCCCTTCAGGCGTGCTGGCTGCTTCTTCCGGTTGCCCTTCACTCCATGTATCTCCACCGTGAAGTCGGGTTTCACAGCGTGATGTACCAGAAAGATTTAAAGAGACAAAGGTATCCTTCAGTCTGACCGAAAAGCTCTCGATTGCAGGAGAGCCAGAAAGATTGATGTTACCGAGTTGCACTTTCAGTGTTGAGTGGTAGCGGTGCAAATCAGCATTATTTTTTACATCCCGCTTTTCTTGCTCTGATGATATGCTTTTGCTGACGGGTTCAGGCTGACAAAACCAGCGGCGAACTTGTCTGTCAAGTTGACTGGTAAATTTTTGGCGAAAATCAGGAGGTGTCTCATATTCCTCACACAACGCGCGTTTTTGTATCAGTTTCCTGAAGTCATCAAGCTTCGCTTCCTGTTCTTTATTTACTTCTTTTCGTGAAAGAGGTGCATTGGAAAAGTAAAGCATAACTTGCTTCCCCATGCTCATCATTCTCTCAACCTCTTCAACCGCACCACCTGGAGCCACTCCAGTATCGGTACCAATTCGTGTCCAGAAAATACCGACAGCAAAATGACAGGGATCGACAATCTGCTCGTTCAAAATTCCCTGAGGTCTGTCGCCACATTCCGGCGCGGCATCTTTTTCCCACAATATCGGCAGAAGCGTCACCCTGCGCTCCTCGGCATTATTATTATTCCATTCGTTAATAACCTCTTTAGCAATTTTTCGTTCAGCGGCGACATCTGACGGTGAAGCCACCAGAACTTTCACAATCCGAAAAGATAAAGGAGACATCGTTTCTTATTTTATGCATTGACTGAGGTAATCTGGTTTTGCCTTGCCACACCTTGATCCGCTATCTGGCTATTCGTGGAGATCCCTCCGTTAAGAATTCACCATAATAACCCCTGAATTCCAACTGCGCTGCTGTCAAAAAAAATCAGGAAATGAAAAGAGCATTCCCCACTTTATCTTTATATTACGTAAACCAAAACATCATTGCACTATGGAACAACAACAGGACAAGTTTTACAAGGGGCTTTTTTTCGGAGCCGCACTGGGCGCCGCAGTCGGGACTATTATGGGGTTGCTTTTTGCTCCCTACAAGGGGAGGGAGACGCAGCAGATTATTTCTGGCAAGGTCAAAAGTATGCTCGACAAGGCCAATGACTTTTACGAGAACAGTGAGCATGACGGAGTCTACAGCAACGAAGCGAAAACCCGCTCTCAGGAGATCATCAATACCGCTCGTGACGAAGCAAAAAAAATTCTGAACGAGGCAAACAATATTATCCGGGATATCAAAGGGTATCCGAAAACCAAGGAAAACTGATTGATGCTGACATACCTCCAGGCGAACACCGCAAAGAGTGGCGTTGAAAAACATGCCATTCTGTTTTTGCACGCCTTTCCGCTCTCTGATGCGATGTGGCAGCCTCAGATTGACATGTTCGGCAAGGCTGGATATACCGTCATAGCGCCGAACTCTTTTGGTATTGACGGGTCTGCGGAAAAAGCGGGATGGACGTTTACCGATTATGCCCATGAGCTGGCGTCGCTTCTGGATTCATTGAAGGTAGAGAACGCAACAGTTGTGGGCCTCTCAATGGG
>CAIYWF010000287.1 GCA_903929845.1 uncultured Chlorobiaceae bacterium
TAGTACAACTGCACAGTAGTCCTGGTATTGGTAATGCTGTAGGTGCCCTTTACCAGGCAAAACGAGGGCACGCCCCTCTGGTCTGTATTGGCGGAGATGCAGGTGTCAAGTATCTCAATATGGATGCTCAGATGGCTGCTGATCTCAATGCTATCATGGAGCCGGTTACTAAATATGCGACGGTTGTCTATGACAAGAATTCCATTTTGCGAACTCTTCGTCGTGCAATAAAAATTGCTACAACCCCTCCGATGGGGCCGGTTTATGTCTGTCTTCCTCTTGATATTCTCAGTGAGATCAATGATGAAGAGGTTTTTCCGACACATATTCCTGATACAGCGGTTGTTCCCGGTGATGAGAAAATAGCTCTGTTTGCCAAAGAGCTGCTTGGAGGTTCAAAACCGGTTATTTTTATGGGTGACGGGGTTGCATACTCCCATGCTGAAAATGAGCTGACTCGTGTCGCGGAGTTGCTTGGAGCAGAGGTTTATGGCGTTGATGTTGGTGATTTTAATATGGATACGACGCATCCACTCTATTGCGGAACCACAGGTCACATGTTTGGATCGGCGAGTTTGCCGATAACACGTAAAGCTGATGTGATGCTGATTGTTGGCACCTATATGTTGCCCGAGGTGTTCCCTGAACTGGGTAACGTGTATGACCCCAATGCACGAGTGATTCATATTGATCTCAATGCTTATGAGATTGCTAAAAATCATCGTGTTGATTACAGTGCTGTAGCTGATCCTAAATTGACACTCAACGCAATAGCCGATAAGCTGGAGCAGGTCATGACTGATGAAGATCGGCAGACAGCGAAAAAAAGGACAAGTGAAATTCAGGAGGAGAACAGGAAAAAACTTTCAATTCAGGGTGAAAAGGATGCTGCGAACCGCGATATTCTGCCGATGTTCATGTCGAGGTTCATGGAAGAGCTTGCGCCGAAACTTCCCGAAGATGCGATTATTTTTGATGAAGCGCTTACCAATAGCCCTGCCTTGACGAGGTATTTTCCTCCCCGAAAAATTGGTTCCTATTTCGCCACTCGCGGTGGTTCTCTTGGTGTCGGATTCCCCGGCGCTATAGGGGTGAAACTTGCCAACCCTGACAAAGTCGTTATCGGTTTTTCAGGTGACGGTGGATCAATGTATACCATTCAGGCTCTCTCCTCCGCTACAAGGCACAAGATTGGCGCCAAGTTTATTGTTTGCAGTAATGGCGCTTATCGGTTGCTGCAGTTGAATATCAAGGAGTACTGGAAAGAGCAGGCGATCAACAACCGGGAGATGCCTGTGCCATTTGATTTGTCGTTTCCTGAAACCAGATTTGATCTCATTGCGCAGTCTATGGGCGTCGATGCGGTGAGGGTGGAAGCGGTTGAAGATATTCCGGCAGCAATTACCAGAATGCTTGCCGACGATAAGCCGTTCTTGATTGATCTGATCCTTGAAGGGGATACACATCCGCATCTGGTTGGTGTTCGATGCGGCCAGTAAATGATTCAGGCATTTGGTAGTCTTTTCTAACAATTATTATAAAGGAAAAGAACTCATGAAACTTAGCGGCAAAAAAATCGCAATTCTCATGGAAAGCGATTTCTATGAACCAGAAATCTTCTATTATCAGCGGAGATTTCTTGAGGAGGGAGCTGATCTGCAACTCCTTACAAGGCTTTGGGGTCAGCCTTCTTTGACTTTTAAAGGCCATGAATATCATCTCCCTCTTGATGTCTCCGGTTCATTTGAGGGTATCAGCGACGAGGAACTTGCTACATATTCTGCAGTTATTGTGCCCGCAGGAATGGTTTCCGACAGACTTCGTTATACCGAAGACCTTGCCAAGGTACCGCCAGCATCGACGTTCATGAAACGTGCTTTTGCAAACAAGCAGATTATCAAGGGTGTGATCTGTCATGGATTATGGTTGCTTGCTCCTGTAAGAGAGGTGATTGCAGGTCGTAAACTGGTTTGTCATAATAATCTTTATGGTGATGCCAAGGCTTATGGAGCCGATTTTGTTGACCAGGATGTTGTCGTTGATGGTGATCTGGTAACTGCACGAACCGGTGGACATTGCCACCTTTTTGCCCGGCAGATTATTGATTTGATACCTTAATAATTATAAAGTGATTCATCATGAAATTTGTTCATGTAGCAGTTTCTTGCACGGATCTTGAAAAAACAGAGAGATTTTACAGCAAATACTTTGGGTTTACAAGAGCAAGAAACATTCCTTTAGGCGGTGACAACGCAATTGTGTTTATAAAATGCGGTGATTTTTATCTCGAATTATTCAAGTCTGAAGCGGAAAGGCCAATTCCCCAGGCAGATAAAGATGGCCAAAATTATCCCGGTTGGCGACATATTGCGTTTCAGGTAGAGAGTGTTGATGCGTTTATCGCGCAATTCAACAATGAACTTGAAATATCACTCGGACCTCTTGATTTCAGTAGTTTTATTCCAAATTGGAAAACCGTATGGATAAAAGATCCAGACGCAAATATCATCGAAGTCAGTCAGGGCTACCAAGATGATTTAACAGGAGCATAAAATTATGGCGAAAAAAGTAAATATCGTTGTCGAAAAAGGTATAGCGCATCCACTGGGAGCTACACCTGACGCAAACGGAGTAAATTTTTCAATTTTCACAGAAAACGCCACAGGAGTTGAGTTGTGCCTTTTCGACAAGCACGACGACATCCACCCATCCATGACAATTAAGCTTGATCCTAAAGTTAATCGTACATTCCATTTCTGGCATGCTTATGTTAGAGGTATAGGGGCGGGAACACATTATGCCTATAGAATTGATGGGATTTATGATCCTGAACAGGGACATTTGTTTAACCGGAACAAGGTTGTGATAGACCCTTATGCCCGGGGTAATACCGACAAACTTTATAACAGGGGAGACGCTTGCCATGACGATGATAATGTCACCTCATCAATGCGGAGCGTGGTTATTGACGAAAACAAGTATGACTGGGAGGGTGATAAGCGTCTGAACACTCCAATGGACGACACTATTATCTATGAAGTGCATCTTCGGGGATTTACCAGAGACGATTCAAGCGGAGTAAAAAATTCCGGGACATTTCGTGGAATGATAGAGAAGATCCCTTATCTCAAAAAGCTGGGAGTGACTGCAGTTGAACTCCTTCCTGTTTTTGAGTTCGATACAAAGCAGGTACTCAAAACAATGCCTGATGGAACGGAGCTTACGAACTATTGGGGGTATAGCACGGTAGGTTTTTTTGCACCTGTGGGGCGGTACTGCAGCAAACCGCATGAGGGAGACCATCTCAATGAATTCCGTGATATGGTTAAAGCTTTGCATAAAGCGGGCATCGAAGTTATTCTTGATGTTGTGTTTAATCATACTGACGAAGGGAACCATAAGGGGCCGGTACTTTGTTTCAAGGCGATAGACAATGCCATTTATTACCATCTGGTTGAGGGTGATAAAAAGTATTATATGGATTATACGGGGTGTGGAAACACCGTTAACTGTAACCATCCAATTGTTGAAAAGTTTATTACCGAATGCCTTGAGTTTTGGGTTGATGTGATGCATGTTGATGGTTTTCGTTTTGATGAAGGCTCAGTATTGAGCAGGGGTGAAGATGGTCGTCCACTCGAACATGCTCCTGTGATCTGGAATCTTGAGCTAATGGATATCTTTGCCGATACGAAACTTATTGCAGAAGCCTGGGATGCAGCAGGGGTTTACCAGATTGGCTCTTTTCCCGGTTATCGATGGGCCGAGTGGAA
>CAIYWF010000288.1 GCA_903929845.1 uncultured Chlorobiaceae bacterium
ATCACGATGCTTGAGCGTGCCTTTGATGAGAACCAGCGTGCCGCTTACATGAACGGGCAGTTTGTGAACCTGACTGCTGGCAGGGTGTACAAGTACTTTGACTCGAAGAGCTGCATTGTCATCAGGCCGAAGCTGGACGGGTACCTCTACCAGGCCGGTATTGATTTCAACGTTGACAATCTGACGGCTGAAATCTTCTCGGTCTTCGCTGACGGGACGGTCCACTTTTTCGAGGAGATTCACCTCACCAACTCGACCACCTACGAGCTGGCTGATGTGCTGCATGAGAAGTATCCCGGCATAACGGTGTTTCCGGATCCTGCCGGTCGTGCGCGGAAAACGTCATCAGATTCTACAGACTTCAACATCCTGAAAGCGAAAGGGTTCACGGTAGAGGCAAGGCAGGCGCACCCGCCAGTAAAGGGGCGCGTCAATGCGGTAAACAAGCTGCTGCGTGAAGGAAAGCTCACGATTGGCAACTGCCCCCACTTGATCAAAGATTTTGAGCTGGTGAGCTGGAAGGGCGGCGACATTGACAAGAGCAATGAGGCGCTGACCCATGCCTCTGACGCTGCCGGGTACCCGATTGAAAAACTGTTTCCCGTCAAAATGCCGACGAGGGAATACAAGCAACCCACAAACTGGAGAGTATAACCATGGCTGAAGGTACTGATATTCTGAAGGTGACCAACAAAGTCTACCTTGCGAACATTGCGAAATGGCAACTGAACAAGGCTGCGTTTCAGGGCGGGGAGGAGTGGAAGGCACAGAAGCTGTTGTATGAATACCGCTCTGAAGCGTCGAACGATTACGACATCCGCATTCAACAGACACCGCTGGAGAACCATTGCGAGAGTGTGATTACCACCTATTCGGGGTTTATATGGCGCGACCCGCCAAAGCGGAACTTCGGGAAGCTGGCCAATAACCACAACCTGAACCGGCTCATTGTTAATGCCGATATGGACGGCACGCCACTGCATGAGTTCATGAAGACGGTCCAGATACTTGGCGGGGTGTATGGTGTTGCATGGATTGTGATGGATAAACCTGCCACGACCGCTGTTACAAAAGCCGATGAGATCAGCGGCGACCTGCGGCCGTATGTGCGCCTGTTCACTCCGGAGGATGTGATAGACTTCGAGTTCACTGCCGCACCAAACCAAACCCGCTCGGCTTGATTCCTGCGGTGCTCTATTCCAACCAGAAATCCACGGTTCGCGGGAAAGCATCCTCTGACATTGAGGACATCACCGGTATGCAGATTTCGATCTACAATGATTACTCTGAACAGACCCAAATGATCAGGGGAAGCAACCATAAAACGCTGGTGAAGAATGCCGGAGACCAAGCCACTTCCGGCGCTGGCGGCGTTATTATCATGGATCCGGATGCTCCTTCAGGCAAGTTGCCGTATCTCTTGCAGGCGGACGCTGAAGCGCTTGCCGGTCTTCTTTCTTCTATCCAGGAGAAGACTGAGTCTATTAATCGAATGTCACACCTGACGCCAGTTCGGACGTATCGGAAACAGGTTATCTCGGGTGTGGCCATGGAGACGGAGTTTCAGATCCTCAACACGCTGCTGGCTGGCAAGTCGGCTCAGTTGCAGCTCTGTGAGTATCAGCTCTTCAGGATATTCTGCGCATGGGAAGGCATCGACGCTGAAACGTCAGGGTATGAAGTGACCTATCCGCTGCGCTTTGAGCTGCGGGACAGGAAGGCTGACCTGGAGTTTTTGACTGCTGCACGGGATACAGCGGAGAAGATCAACTCGGCGACGCTGATTAAGGCACTCAACAAGGAGCTGGCAAGGGTGAGCTTGTCGGATGATGTTCTGATTGAGAAGATTGATCGGGAGTTGAGCAGGAAGCAGGTAGCGGCTCCTGCTTCGGCAGCGACGGGGTAGAGCAAAATTTGTCGCAAAATTTCGGCCGCCACGTGGCGGCCTTTGCGGTGGTTCGTGCCAACCTGCTCGGTTGAGGTGTGCGGCAGTTCGTCCCTCACAGCCGCTCTCCTCAACCTTGTTCTTTGCTCCGCATTGCTCAAAGCAAAGTCGGAAGAGCTGCCAACTGACTACGGGACGAAGACCAGGCGAAAGCCAAAAGAGTCGTACCTGAAGTCGGGGGGGAAGTAGGAGCGATAAGCCGACCGACAGTAAGCGGCGTTGATGTTCCAGCTCCCGCCACGAATAACACGGTTCGAACCAGTTTCAGGTCCGAGTGGGTTGGTAAACGTACCATCATCTCCATACCAATCACAGCACCACTCATCGACATTGCCCGCCATATCGTAAAGTCCTTCTGGTGTGGCTCCTTCGGGATAGCTGCCGACTGGTGTTGTGGCTCCTATATTACTCTCATCAAAATTAAGCAGTTTGGGATGCGCTTTACCCTTCTCTTCCGGCCAAGGATATTCACGCACTTTCTGCCCGGTTGTGCCCTGCCTCCCGCCTGCCGCCCACTCCCACTCGATCTCGTTCGGCAAGCGGTAAGAGTCTGGTTTACCCTCAAGCTGTGAAAGCCAGAGACCATAGGCTTTGGCGGCATACCAAGTAACACCAACCACTGGCTGATTCTCTCCATCGAATTTGCGATCTTCATCATTCGTTGAACGCAGCAATGCTGCAAGGTTGTCGTTTCCTCCCTTGAGATAGTCGCCAAATCCTAACCCCCAATCGTTGCCCTTTGCAATCCTCTCCAGTTCTGCCCTGAATGCTGAAGCATGGTTCTGCCCCGAATCCGTTTCCTTCAACCAGGCTATAAATGAGCGATAAAGCTTGTTGGTAACAGGATATTTGGCGACGTAACAATCTGCAACATCCACTGCTTTCTTCATCGCCGAATACCAGTAGTTTCCTCCCGGTATCAGGATGTATTCGGCATTCTGCTCATGCGGGTTGCGAATCGACAAGGGTTTGCCGCTGAGACTCTTTTCACTGGCACGATCAAGCGCCTTGCCTCCGAGGGCAAGAATCACCTCTTCTGCACGATCAAGAACATCGGTGTTCTCTGTGCTCCCTTTGGCAAGTTCTTGTGCCCTGAACTGTTCCAGAGCAGTGAGTGCTGCGGGCTTTCCGATGGTTTTCAGGCAGTCGAGAATCACCCGCTTGCGCCCGATAGTGGTTGTGAGGTCAAGAAGCTTTCGACACAACGCATCAACCTTTTGCCCTTTCGCCTCTTCAATGATGGTCTGAAGCAATAACTGCTGCTTTGTCGTCAATGCTTCGCTGACTGGAGAGTCAAAAAGCTTTTGCATAAAGGCATCAAAGACCTGTGCATCAACAGAAGCAATAAAAAAGCGCAGCGGTTCGGTCCACCAGTCCTCTCCAAAATTTGCCACAAGCTTGGTGAGATGCTCATAAGGACGATCTTCCTTAAGCTGAACTCCCGCCAGATATTCGCGGAATGATTTGTGCCGGAAAAGGTACTCGTGCTTTCCATACTCCACCAGTAAACCTGCACGGTCCACCATATCACGGCAAAAATCTTTTCCTGCTAAAAGAGGTTCTTCAGGTAACACTCTTTTTAGTGCCTGCTGCACCTTATCTTCCATCACACTCTTTTCAGCTTCATCACTCTTGAGCGTTGCCTG
>CAIYWF010000289.1 GCA_903929845.1 uncultured Chlorobiaceae bacterium
CATGCGGCATCGATGCAGGGAAACTGATTCGTGAAGCCGCAAAGCAGGTGCAGGGCGGCGGCGGTGGCAAGCCTGAGTTTGCCACGGCGGGAGGCAAAAATATCGACGGAATACCGAAAGCGCTTGCAGCCTATACCGAATCGCTCAATGCTTTGCTGCAACAGAGATGCGTCAACAATAAATGATCGGTTATGCTGCTTCTTGACTGCTTTTTCGGGCGATGTGCAAAGCCCTCATGCGACGGTTGTGCCTTGGGGCTTGTTCGCTCACTGCGTCTCGCCCTCAAGTCACGTGCAATGCAGAGGCAGGAGAACTCCTCTGTCGCTCCGGTTGGTTCGTGGGAGAAACCGGAGACGGTGACGCCGCATGCCAGGACAACGCACCCCAAACAGGATACAACAAAAAAACGGAAGCGGCTGCTTGCTCCGAGGGAGGAGATTGCGTGGTATCCTGTCATCAAACCGGAGCTTTGCAACGGTTGCGGCGACTGCAAGGTTCTCTGCAAACCCGGTGTCTTCGAGTTGGGCGAGCCAGACCCAACGGGCATTTGCCGACCGAAGCTGATTGTTGCGCATCCCTACAAATGCCTCGTGCTCTGCACAAGATGTGTGCCGATTTGTACCTCCGGGGCAATCATCATGCCACGTCAAGAGGATTTTGAGCAGTTTGTGGAGTATGTTGATTGACCGATAGGTCGTCGCGATCCCTGAATCCCATCAGATAGAGAATAGCATCAAGCCCGAGGGTTGAGATTGCCTGCTTTGCGCTCTCCCTCACAATCGGCTTTGCCCTGAAGGCGATGCCGAGTCCCGCTTTTCCAAGCATCGGGAGGTCATTCGCGCCATCACCAACAGCAATGGTCTGTTCCAGCCGAATGTTCTCCTTTTTCGCAATAATCTCCAGCAGTTCAGCCTTCCTTTTTCCATCAACAATCTGGCCGACCACCTTGCCGGTTAACCGGTGATTGTCAATTTCAAGCGTGTTGGCATAGACGTAATCAATATTCAGCTTTTTCTGGAGGTAGTGGCCGAAATAGGTAAAGCCGCCCGAGAGAATGGCGGTTTTAAAGCCGAGGTTGTGCAGGTTATGAAAAAGCGTTTCAGCTCCTTCAGTCAGTTGCAGACGTTGAGCAATCTTTTCCAAAACATGTTCATCCAACCCTTTCAGCAGGGAAACCCTCCGCTGAAGGCTGCCGGTAAAGTCGATCTCCCCGCGCATCGCCTGCTCGGTTATTGCTGCCACCTCAGCACCAACGCCAGCCTCAATGGCAAGTTCATCAATCACTTCAGAGGTAATCACGGTCGAATCCATATCAAACACCACCAGACGACGATTGCGCCTGAAAATATTGTCCTCCTGAAACGCAATATCGACACCAAGCGTATCGGTAATGGCAAGCATCTGTTCGCGGAACCGGTTTTCACTCTGCAGCGTGCCCCGTATCGAAAACTCCACGCAAGCCTTTGTGTGTCCACCGTTCTCGTTTTCAAGAGGAATACGGCCCGAGAGGCGATTGATGGTCTCAATATTGAGGTTGTGCCCGCTGATGATCGACGACACCCGCTCAAGCTGCTCAGCGGTAATCTTTCGCGCCAGCAGCGAGAGCAGATAACGGTGCTTGCCCTGCTCATGCACCCAGTCGTTGTACTC
>CAIYWF010000290.1 GCA_903929845.1 uncultured Chlorobiaceae bacterium
AAAATATCATCGAAAAACTTACGAACCTTCATTAAACACAAGCGATAAAAGAGATAAAGGAAGAGCATGGAAACTATTGTATTAGGGGTAGAGCCTCGTATTATCAAAAAGGGAGACGCTGAAAAACTGCGGAAGAACGGTATTGTTCCTGCGGTTGTCTATCATAAAGGCGAAGAAACCGTCGCCATCGGTGTCAATGAATTGGCTCTAAAAAAAATCGTACACTCGGCTGAATCACATATTATTGATCTTCAGTTTCCGGACGGAAAAATTAAACGTTCTTTTATCAAGGACGTCCAATTTCACCCTGTGACCGACAGAATCATTCACACAGACTTTCAGCTCTTCTCGGCCGATGAGATCATTGAACTCGAAGTACCGGTTGCTGTTTCCGGCGACAGTATCGGCGTTGAAAAAGGTGGAAAACTGCAGATTATCCTCCATGCGCTTACAATAAAGGGAAAACCAGAAAATATGCCAGATCATATCGTGGTCGATGTTACAGCGCTTCAAATCGGTCATTCACTGCACGTCAAGGAGATCCCGATGACGGCCTATACGACCCTCACCATCATGGACGATCTGGATACTCCTGTTATTACCATTCTTGCCTCGAAAAAAGAAGCTGAAGCCACTGCTGAAGAGGCTCCATCAACAGAAAGCTGAAAATTTTTCAGCCTCAGTTGACGAACCCGGTTCTTTATTATGCAAAGCTGCTTTTCTTCTAGGAAAAGCAGCTTTTTTTTGTTTCATGAGACCACATTCACCGCTATAGCCACACAAGCTTGAACACTGAGAGCAGCACATCATTATCCCTGTTGGACAGCAAATCCGGCGCTGGGCAAATCAGAGAAGAGACAAAAAGAGTACGCATTTTTCTGATGATCTCAATCGTTGTTTTTCTGCTCATCATGCTCATCAAGGCAGAGCTTGTAATAATCAGTTTCCGCTCACTCTTTTCAGCTATAGCGCTTTTCTTCTCTGCTCCGACAGCTTTCATGGAAATATTCTCCTCGGAAATCATCGAATTCTGGGCTGGGGCCATATACCTTGTTGCTATACCGTTCATTTTTGCGGTTATCGCAAGAAAATCTTTCCGGGGAAAAAGAGCGCCGACACACAAAGAACTAAGCCTCGGTAAAATAAGCTTACGGGCGTTCATGCGCCATACCATAGCTCTCTACGCTTCAGCCATAATTTTTGTCCTCTACTCTGCAGCATTCCTTGCTCCTTTCATTGCTCCTTTCAGCCCTTATGACCAGCAGGACTTTCTTGTCACTGCCTATCAACCTCCTCTCGCACGATTGGACGCTCTGGTGCTCAATCAACCAAAAAACCTGATCATACCACTGCAGAAGGGCAACGGAACAACCATAGAACTTGCAAACAGTCTGATCGGAGATTTCCAGAGACTGAAAACACGCAATGAACCAAACGCCATCAAGTTTGTCAACGAATACCACCTTGAAGGCGACAAGGTGATCTATCGCCAGGGCATACGCACTAAATCCATAGCTCTCGAAGAACTGGCTGGAGCCAAAGAAAACAGGCTTGCTGTTACCCGTACCTTCATTCTCGGTACTGACCAGTATGGGCGCGACATTCTAAGCCGGGTAATCTATGGTTCTAAAATCTCGCTTTCGATAGGCTTTCTGGTTGTTCTTATTTCCGTCACCCTTGGCACCGTCATTGGTGTCACATCTGGCTATTTCGGCGGCTGGATAGATGCGATCATGATGAGAATAGTTGATGTCCTGATCGCCTTTCCTGCGCTCTTTCTCATACTCATCATCATAGCAACCTTCGGCAACTCCATCTATCTCATTGTCATCACCCTCTCCTTTACGGGTTGGATGGGAGTGGCCAGAATAGTCAGAAGCCAGGTGCTCTCGCTCAAGGAGCAGGAGTTCATTCTTGCCGCAAAGTCTCTTGGTCTTTCAAACATGAGAATAATCTTCCGACACCTTGCGCCCAATACTCTTACACCGGTCATTATAGCGGCAACCCTGAGAATCGGCAGCATTATCCTTACTGAAGCGGGACTTTCCTTTCTTGGTCTTGGCGTTCAGCCCCCGACCCCAAGCTGGGGAAACATTATCAATGAAGGGCGCGACAGTCTGTTAAACTACTGGTGGATTTCAACGTTCCCAGGCATTGCCATCCTGACCACAGTCGTCTGCTTTAACCTGATCGGCGATGGTGTTCGCGATGCACTTGACCCAAGAATGCGAGGATAAGCCTCAGAACAAAGCATTTAAAGGTGAACTTTCATGAAAAAAACAGCACAACTCACCCTGCTTGAGGCCACCATAAAAGAACTCGGCTACACGCTCCGCTATGAAAAGGGCAACTTTCTTGGCGGTGAGTGTCGCCTGAAAGATGACAACGTGGTTGTCGTCAACAAATTCCTCCCTCTTGAAGGAAAAATTTATACACTGGCCCTCGTTATCAGCAAAATCAATCCTCCAGGCCTTTCTCACGACATACAAAACATTGTTACCAGTCTCATCAAGAACAGCCTGTTCAGCAAGAATCAACAGTAGCTTATTCCATTTCCAAATCAATATTGAACTCATAATCCAAGACCACGCGACGATGGAATGGACTCCTGATGTATCATGTTCTTTCATCCTTAACGAGGCTTCCAAATGGTCTTCAAGAGCATCCAAGCTGTAGAAGACTACAATTCCCAAAAGCTTTCTCGCGAAGTTCGTCCCACAAGTGCTCGACTGGATTGAGTTCCGGGAAATAAGGATATTCATCAACGGAATCAAGAAAACACTTGCCGCAGAACATTATTTCAGACCAAAATTTTGATGTTTATCAAATAATGATTTATCATTAAAAGTTGTGATTTATACTGTTGTTTTAATTCTTATACTTTTTTTTAACTTAAGAAAGGAGCTATTATGCCAACAACACCACTATCAAATAGTGCTCACCAAGTTATCGCACATGCTTTGATTGATAGTAACTTCCGTAATGACTTGGCAAAAAATACGGATGCAGCATTGAAGGCTAACTATCCAGGTTTAAGTGCCGCAGATGTTGCTTCTATCAAACACCTTAATCCAGCGGAATGGGGTAACTTGAGTGTGAATGACCTTAGCAGTAGACTAGGAAAAGTTGCTGCGGTCGAGGTTAGCAAGATAACTACCAGCAAAGGTAGTAAAGGGGGGCAACATATTTGACTTGTTACATACCCTCATACACTTGTTTTCAAAGTGTGTGAGGGTTAATTGTGAGTTGCCGAAAAGTCTCCATTCTATTTGCGAAAAAAATGAATCTTGATGCTGTAAGCACACTGGCAAACCAGCTTGAATCTTTTCACATGTTCGAGAGGGTTACCCGTAGGACATTTGGTTTGGCGCTCACCAACAAGTGTGCGGTGGGATGCTTACACTGTATCAATAATTCTCGTTCGAATGGCAACGCAGAGATTACGTTAGCTCAAATCCGTAAACTGTGTGAAGAAATCAAGGCATCAGATGAGTTCGACACCGTGAACATGACTGGTGGCGAGCCGTTCGAAAATGTCACCCTTTTAAACCACGCCACCAGCATTATCGCTTCATACGGGTTTAAACCAACAGTGGTCACAAGCGCATCTTGGGCACAATCATCTGAGGTCGCTCATAACCTGCTTACCGTGTTGTATGAGAGTGGTCTGCAAGTTATGGTTATTAGCAGGGATGAGTTTCATGAGCCACATGTGCCACACCAGTATGTCGTTCATGCCTTGCGAAATGCCCTCCAGCTTGGCATCTGCTCTGCCCTCACCTTGACAACTGGAGAAGGATTAAAAGGGTTTGATGATCTTTTGAAACCGATTTCCGAACAACTGAGGCCAGATGAGTTCAGTCAGATTGAGATCATGGAATCTGGACTGTTACGTTCAGGTCGGGCTGCCAAACTTCCCGCTCAAAAATTTGCCAGTAACTGTACCAATGAGCCTTCTCCTCTATATTGTCCCGTCAGTGGGCCGATGCTTTTGCCCAATGGGGAATTCGTATCCTGCTGCCGCGCAGAATTACCTGCTGCTAGTCTACTACGTAGAGGGCATTGTGATACGACAAATGCATCAGAAATGGCCCGATCAATCAACACTGATCCTATAGTGCGTATGATACGCTATTTTGGCTTGCGTCGTATGGCGAATCTCTTAGGTCCTGAAGAATTTTCTCCTTCTACAAGGTCATTCATCTCTTCTGCTGGTACCGCTGACTTGTGTGCTGTCTGTAATTGCCTGTTAGCCGTACCTGATCGGGTTGCCCGGTTGCGCTCTTTTGCGCAGGATCCGGCACTTAACAGTGAAATGGCGATAATTGCGGCAGTATTGTACGGAGACAACACTACTCTTGAAATATCATAATGCGCCTCATCCTGCTTCCGAACCCTCAACTCGTATGCAAACGAAACGATGAATATTGTCCGACATTTCCGTTGGGTTTGCTCTCTTTGGCGACTGTCCTCTCGCAGTCCACGAAGGTATCAGTCCACGTTGTCGATCCGAGAAGCATTGACTTCCAATCACCGCTTCATACAGCCGAACTTCTTCTCTCATTAGACGCAGATGTTGTCGGCTTCTCAACCATGTGCAATACCTATCCCTATGCCCTGAGAACAGCCCAATTGCTGAAGCAGCTCAAACCAGATATTGTTATTGTCTTTGGCGGGCCGCATGCGACAGTTGTTGCCAAGGAGACGTTAAATGCATTTGCCTTCGTTGATTTTATTCTTATGGGCGAATGTGAACGTTCGATCAGCGATTTTGTGACCTACCTTGCCACGCAGGAACGCAACCCGGCCGATATTCCTGGCTTGGTATTTCGGCAATCTGGTTCAGCCATCCAGCAAACGCACACCTACCCACTGCTGCCAGCAGATCAGTTGCCTGATATTGATTACGGGCTTATTGGAGATGTACACGGTTTTGAGAGCATTCCACTTGATGTAGGACGGGGATGTCCCTTCAGGTGCACCTTTTGCTCCACAACAGTGTATTGGGAACAGCAATCCCGGCAGCGGAGCGTCCAGAATATCATCGACACAGTGCGGCGTCTGAAATCCGCCTATGATGTTACGACCTTTGACTTTGTTCATGACAACTTTACCGCATCGCCCCGCAGGGTCACCGACTTCTGTGAGCATATTCTTGATTCCGGTCTTGCATTTGAGTGGAGTTGTAGTGCCAGAGCAGATTTCGTTGATCATAAGCTGCTTGATATCATGTATGAGGCAGGTTGTCGGTGTATCTTCATGGGCATTGAATCAGGCTCACCCCGTATTCAACGACTATGCAATAAAAAGCTCAAGCTCGAACGCGTCGAGCCAGCCGTGAACAAAGCCCTTGAGCTTGGCCTACCACTTACGTTTTCATTCATTACTGGTTTTCCGTACGAAAACATCGACGATATTGAGCAGACACTCCGCATGATGGCGGCGATCAATCATCAAGGAAAAACCAAATGCGATTTGCAGTTGCACTTGCTTTCGCCCGTACCGGGTTCACCATTATTAAGCGAGCCCAACGTTGAAACAGCGCTGGACGGTACTTTTTCGGATATCAGCCTTGCGCAGGCTTTGGATGATGTCATGAAAAGCTGGATGGCCGGTGTTGGCAAACCAATCTTTGAAAGCTTCTATCACTATGTCAATCCAATACTTTCTCGTCAAAAGATTCTGGTGATGCGATTCGCTTGGTTTACGCTCTTCAACTATTTTCGATATACTGCCTTGGCTCTTGAAGAGGCTCGACGCTATGATGATTTTCCCCTGATATCTGTTTTTGACTTGCCTGAGTTGCCGGAAGGAACAGATGGTACTAAGGAGACAGAAGTCGAATGGTGTGCAAATGCACTGCGGATGTTTCTCAATGCTTCTGATCGAGCTTGGGCAGCGACTCTTTTAGCCATACTTGAATTCGAGTTCGAGGCATATCGTCTGCGGATTAATGGTGGTAGTTGCCTCTTAGAGTGTGATTACGACGTCAACGAATGGGTTGAGGGTATTGATCAAGATGGAGAAGAGAGTACAAGGTTGCCATCTCCTGTCAAAAAGCGCTATTTCATCATGAAGAATGGTCAAAAACTCCAGGTTGCGTCTTTGCCAGTATAATCTTCTCATGACTCAATGTGGGATAGCAACATTGCTTAAACGGCTTCACTACAAGACTTTCAGGTCGCACTATTCAGTAGGCCCTAATAAAAGAATATCGACGTAAAGTATCATGGTAGTTCATATTGCACTTCTCCAATATTCTGGCAGGCAACAATCCCCACCAGCCTACCGCACCACAACCTGCTTTGTCTTGCTTCTCACTTCAACTCCTTGATGCTCCTTGACAAATCGATGCAGTTCAACAAGCTGATCATGCGACAAAAAAGAGCCGGGCACAAGAATACAGCGCTTCGGCTTTGCGTATCCAATCCATGAAGTAATCTGCTGCTTTTGTTTTTCACCGAAACGGTAGATCCAGAGAACGGCAATATCGGCTTTGTATAACTCCTCTTCCTTCAGGCGGCTTGTGCCCGACATCACGAGCATTGAGCACTTGCGACTCCAGATTTTGATGACCTTCTCTTCTGGGCGAACAATGACCATGGAGGAAAGAGCTATTGTAGTATCTGCCTGAAAAAGGCGCTTACGGGCTGGAATTTGCGCAATGAGAGTATCGGGGGAATAAAACTGTACGACGGCTGTTGGTGTATCGAGACCGTACTCAGTAACTTGCCGGGTAATGCGTTTCTGGTCACGGGACGTTTTGCCGGCATCGATCAGTACGGTTTCGCTGCCAGAGGAAAACAGTGTGGCAAGATTCTTGCCGAGATTGACCGTCACCAGAGCAGGAGCAACAGAATGAGATTGCAGGAAAAAGGAGTACCAAAAGAGCATGTTCACTCCGAGGAGGAGCGTCACCATAACCTGGCCCCACGCTTTTCGTTTTATGAAAACGAGAGTAATGGGAAGCATTGTGTAGTAGATCAAGATCTCGGCAATATCAGGCTTGATGGTGATGGAGGCAAAGGGAACCCGGCTGAACCAGAGTGCTGACTGAAGGGTAAGCTCTGCAAGAAAAAATGAGGTTGCAGCAAAATATGAGGCCACAGTGCCCGACACAAGATTGACCAGCAACATGGGTACGAGAGCATACATCAGCAGGGTAGAAAAGAGCACAACGGGAATATTGGCGAGAATACTGATCACCGAAAAGGTGCCGAAGTAGTAAGCGATCACTGGCGACACTCCGATAATGGCCGCGAGGGTAATCATAACGCTGCTGAACAAGGCGCCTGCCAAGCCCCGCAGAAACCCGCCTTCCTGTTTTTGAGACGGAACAAAAACAGGGTAAACCAGGAATATTGCCAGAACCGCGCCGTTAGTCATTAAAAATCCCGGATTCAGCAGGTCGAGAGGATCAAAAAGCAGAATCAGAATATCGGCAAAGGCGAGAGAGTTTACAGGCCAGGTTTTTTTGCCGAGTGTCTCCCCGCCGATCAGCACGAGAGACATGAATGCGGCGCGTTTGACCGAGGCGGAGTTGCCTGTGACATAACAATAGACAATAAGAATAAAGACAAAGAGGGTGAAAGAGAGCCATCGACCAACAGTGGTAACCTTCAGGCGCTGGAGAAAAATCTGGATAACAAGGGCGAGTAGCCCTACATTCATACCGGATACTGCGAGGATATGGGCCGTACCTGTCGTCTTGAAGGCTTCAAAAACCTCCTCTGACATAGTCTCCCGTTCACCAGTAATCACTCCGGAAGAGAGTTTGCGCTCCTGCCCCTCCGGTATCAGCACTTCAAGGCTCTTCATGATATAATCGTAGGTGGGCTCCACAACGAGGCGTTCAAATCCATTGAGTCTCGACTCCCCATCGGAGAGCACCTGCCAAGGACCCGAACAGTAAAGCTGTACCGAAAGCTGCTTCATGCGAGCTGCTTTGCGGGGATCAAACTCTCCCCTGTTTGAGGCCTCTGGAATCAGGTCGAGCTTCCCTTTTACCCGCACCATGTCGCCATTCCGAACCCTGACCTCAGTCTGCCCTCCGTTGTGCATGAAGACCTTTGCCCGATCTTGCAGTTTCACCATCCGGCCATTCTCAAAAATCTCCTCGACCTCCATGATCCAACTGGCACCCGATTCAGAGAAATTTGGTCGTCCGTCAATGCGTCCGTAGATCAGCACGTTTTTGCCGCAAAAAGGCAAAAGGCCGTCACAGGGCGTATAGTCCTGCCGGTATGCACTGAATGCCGCAAAACAGAAAACGACAAAAAGAGAGTAGCTGAAGGCACTGAAAAAGAGGGGAAAGGGAGAATTGCCCTTGATCTTTTCATAAAGAAGGCTTGTCAGAAGAGCGACCAGAGCGAACGCGCACGAAAGCACCCACCCCTCAAGCGGAAGCTGAAGGTTCACCCCAGCAAGAATCCCCAGAACAACCGCAACAAGCAGCCGCACCGCAGGATAGGGCGCCATGGAGAACTGCCAGGGCAAGCGCAGCTCCTTTCTATTTTTTACGTTAGGCACATCATTGTTTTTGTATATTCTTTTTTTTTTATTCAAGCCTCTAAACTCCACTCTCTGCATGCTTGTCAAAGAAATACTGGATTCTGCCGCAAAACCTGTCTTCAGCTTCGAATTCTTCCCCCCGAAAAAAGATGACGATTGGGAAACGCTCTTTGAAACAATAGCTGCCCTCTCGCCGCTCAACCCCTCCTATGTCAGTGTAACGTATGGAGCTGGAGGATCAACCCGTTCACGAACCCACAATCTGGTGACAAAAATTCAGCAGGAGACAGGGCTCACCGTTGTATCGCACCTCACCTGCATTTGTTCAGATACCGGGGAGACTGGAACAATTCTCCAGAACTACCAGGAAAACGGCATCAATAACGTGCTTGCCCTGAGAGGCGATAAACCTGCAGGAGTGGCATCGATTGAGGAGGCCGTCAAAGACTTTCCGCACGCCATAGATCTTGTCCGCTTCATCAAGAACAACCACCCCGCTATCGGCGTCGGCGTTGCAGGATTTCCGGAAGGGCACCCCGAGACACCGAATCGAATGAAAGAGATTGAGTACCTGAAAGAGAAGGTGGATGCAGGTGCAGACTATATTGTTACGCAGCTCTTTTTCGACAACTGCGACTACTTCGACTTTGTGGAACGCTGCCAGATTGCCGGTATTACCGTGCCAATTATTCCGGGAATCATGCCAATCAGCACAAAAAAAGGGATGATAAGAATGTCGGAGTTAGCCCTAGGAGCAAGAATTCCTGCATCGCTTCTGAAAAAAGTATTGGCGAGTGAGAATGATACCGACGTCGCATCAATCGGTATTGAGTGGGCAACAAAACAGGTACAGGAGCTGATCGACCATCATCTCAAGGGCGTTCACTTTTACACCCTGAACATGGCCGATGCAACTCTCAGAATCTTCAAAAACCTGCACCCATAAACTGGTTACCCGTCAGAACAGCTCATTCTGGACGAGCTGTTCGAGGGTTTCACGTTTGCGGACAAGTTTCACGTCTCTTCCGTTGACCATAACCTCGGCAGGTCGAAGCCTGCCGTTATAGTTGCTGCTCATAACCGCCGCATAAGCTCCGCAGGACATTACCGCGAGCAGTTCCCCCTCTTCAGCCGCATCAATCTCCCTCTGACGGGCAAAAAAGTCGCTCGATTCGCATATCGGCCCGACCACATCAGCAACAAAAGTTTCATCATGCCGGGTCACAGCCTGAACTTCATGATGCGACTGATAGAGCGCAGGGCGAATCAGTTCCGTCATCCCTGCATCCACCACAAAAAACTTCTTCCCGACATGGTTGTGCTTTTTGTACAAAATCCTGGTGAGCAGTACTGAAGCATTGGCCACAAGGTAGCGTCCGGGCTCAAAAATCACCGTGACACCCGCTGGCAAAAGCATAGGAACAAGCTTTTCGGCAAACCGTTCAATCGGAGTGGCTGGTTTCAGAGGATCGTAGGTTACCGGAAAACCGCCGCCAATATCGAGGAATTCAACCGAAAATCCCATCGTTTTCGACAAATTGAAAAGAGCAAGGAGCTTCACCGTCGCTGCAACGAAATATTCGGGATCAAAAATCTGCGATCCGATGTGCATATCAAGACCGACTAGTCGAAGGTTCGACATCTGACGGAGGAGGGTAAACACCTCCGGAAGTTCAGCCTCATCAATCCCGAATTTCTCCTTGCTGTCACCTGTCGTAATGTAGGGATGAGTTTCAGCGGTCACATTCGGATTGATCCTTAACGCAACAGAGGCAGTTTTGCCAAGCTCTCCGGCAATCCGGTCGATAGCCCGAAGCTCCGACAACGATTCCGCCTTCAGCATCAAGACTCCCACCTTCAGAGAATACGCAATTTCTTCACTTTTTTTACCAACTCCTGCAAAAATAATTTTTTCCGGAGCAACACCGCCCTGCAGAGCGCGAAAGAGTTCCCCTCCGGAATTGACATCGCACCCACACCCAAGTTCAGCAAATGTTCGGATAACACTGAGATTATAGTTCGCCTTGACGGAATAACAGGTAAAATGGGGCAACCCCGCAAAAGCATGCTCGAAAGAATTGTAACTGTCGACAAGGCTTCTTGTGGAAGTCACATAAAGAGGAGTTCCGAAAGTGCCCGCAAGCTCTTCGAGCCTGACTTCGTCACAGTTGAGCGTAGCACCGGTATAATAAAAATAGTTACTGTCAAGCACGGTTTCGTTACCTTTTTAAAGTGTTGTAAAGAGAGCAAAAATAGCTATTATCCCGTTATCATGGAAAAGAAAAAACCCATGACTTGCAAAATTACCTTATAGAGCTTATATTTAAAGCTATTTATAAATACAATACATGAGGCGTTACCATGGCAAAAGGAAAAGAAAATAGAATCGTTATCACACTTGAATGCACCGAGGCAAAAAAAGAAGGGAAAACGGTATCAAGATACACCACGACAAAAAACAAAAAAAATACCACAGAACGTCTTATTTTGAAAAAGTATAATCCTAATA
>CAIYWF010000291.1 GCA_903929845.1 uncultured Chlorobiaceae bacterium
GCAACACCTCGACCGCCAACTCCTCACAATCTTCAGTGGGCGAGTAGGTGCAGAGGTAGCTGCTTATTTCAGGAAAATAGTTGATGATATACGGAGTACCAAGCGACAGGAGTATCAGCGGGCTCTCTTTCGGCAAAATCCCGACGAGAGAGTGAATGAACTGCTGCTGTTGGGCGGAAAGTTTCAGGGCGCCGGAGCTGCTCAGTGACTGGCTGTAGGAGGTCACAATGACGGCTTTTGCCGTTTTCGCCAGCTCGGTAGCGTTGGCATAGGTAAGCGAATCGGTGCCTGGGTTGATTCTGATATGATTGACCGAATAAAACTTGTCGAGCTGCCGGATATACTCTTTGCCGGTCTCATTGTTTATTTTATCCTGCACCAGAATATTCACAATCCCCTCGGTTGGTTTGAGAGGCAGGAGGTGGTTGGTGTCGCTCACCAGCGTGATGGCGCGTGATGCAATTCTTCTCGAGAGATGCTGATGCGTCGGAGGGCTCACCTCTCTCTTGACCTGCTTCAGGTCGGCAGTTTTTCGCCTCTCTATCTCCAGCCATGCTTTGGCCTGCAGGATTCGGCGCACGGAGTTGTCAATCTGCTCCATTGCAATCTCCCCCTTTTCGACCGCCTTGACCACAGCGCTATGGGTCAGCTCAGGATCGGGAGAGAAGAGCAGCAGATCATTGCCCGCCTGCACCGCCTTGACCGAAATCTCGGCCACGTTCTGGCCGTTGTAGAGCGCCTTCATGTTCAAAGCATCGGTAATAATCAACCCCTGAAAACCCAGCTCCTTGCGAAGCAGATCGGTCACAATGAGTTTTGAAAGGGAGGCTGGCTCCATGCTTCCGGTCAATTTCGGTACGGCGAGGTGACCCACCATGACGCTGATGACCCCCCGTTCAATGGCCGCCCTGAAGGGTTGCAGCTCATAGGCATCAAGCTGCGTTCGGTCTGCCTGAAGCACCGGCAGTAAAAAATGGCTGTCCACCGACACATCGCCGTGGCCGGGGAAGTGCTTTGCCGTTGCGATGATACCGTTCGACTGGAGCCCCTTGATGATGGCGTTCGACATGGCGATGGTCTGCGGCACGCTGTCGCCGAATGAGCGGGTGTTGATGACGGGGTTGAGCGGATTGATGTTAAGGTCAACCGTCGGGGCATAGTTCTGCTGCATCCCGATCATGGTGGCCTCTTCGGCAATAGCCTCCGCCATCTCCTCGGCAAGTTCCGGATCCTGCGTGGCAGCCACCGCCATATTCGGCGGAAACTCCGTAGCTCCGCTGAGGCGCATGGCCACCCCTCGCTCCATATCCGAGCTTATCAGGAGCGGATGGGGCGCTATCGACTGAAAATAGTTGATGGAGGCAGCGGCGGTGAGCGCGTCGCCCTTGAGCAGCATGATGCCTCCCACCTTGCCCTCCTGCACCATTCGGCTCAGGAGCTGGTACTCTTTGTTCTGCAGAGTGATATCGTGGGGCTCAATTTGAGCGATAATCATCTCTCCGACTTTTTCCGACAGCGTCATGCTGTTCAGAGTAATCTCGACGCGGGAATCTGTATGGCTGAAAATCTGCCGGGCGCACCATTTCTCGTTGCCCGGCTTTGAGGTGGCCGATCCGGTAGATGCTGCTGATGTGATGAGCAGAAAGATAAAAAGGCAAAAGAGAGAGAGGCTGGAACTTATTTTCATATGTATTTATTTCCGGGCACGCTGTTTATTTGGTGAAGTGCATCGGGTTATCTGTTGAAAAGTAAAAAAAATTCTGACAATCCATTATTGCAGGAATCAAAAGGGGGCATTGTTTTCAGGAAATTGTGTGGTGTTTTGATGGCTGTGAACGAGTCTATGGCCTGAGCCGGAATAGCTCAGCTCATAAAGAGATATGGTTTCCATTCATTGGAAACCGTTGTTGTCAGTTGCTGCATTAACATCAGTTTATTGGGCCTGATTGCCTTTTTTAATGGGTACATGCCTGCTTCTTGGGGAGTTCTGTTTCCTTTTTTCGAGTTGCAGCGCGGACATGCTGTAATGAGGTTCTCCCACGAATACTCACCGCCTCTGGATCGTGGTACGATGTGATCAATGGTTAAGGGCAGATCAGTTTTGCCGCAGTACTGGCACTGGAAGTTGTCTCTGATGATAATGTTTTTTCGGGTGAGCATGATTTGCTTGTAGGGGACCCTGACAACACAGGTGAGTCTAACAATACTCGGTAGGGGATAGCTGCGGGCAACCGTGCTGATGCCCTTGTCCGGGTGGTGAGCTACCGGCACGGCTTAGCCTCC
>CAIYWF010000292.1 GCA_903929845.1 uncultured Chlorobiaceae bacterium
ACCAGTTGCACCTGATACTGCAATCCGGAACTCCCAAGATTCTGGAACCCGCCAAAATAGAGCGATGAGCCGAACAGATTACCACAAGGCTCTACCGAAACTTCCATACCATAGATACTGTAACCAAACAAAAAATCCGTCTGATAATAAGGTCTGGCCTGCACCACCCACAGTTGCGGCATAACCTGCTTCTCAGACGAAGGGTAGAGCCACATGCTCACTGGGAGGCTAAACGCAAGGTCTTCGATATTATTGGCCGATGGCCCACCTTGAACCTGGGCAAGATTCCATGAAAGAGCCGGCATGATTTTCCAGTACAAAGAGCGGCTCGGCGCCATGTCGTCAACAGATGCATCCTTCTCCTTTATGAGATAACCAAGAGCTCCAGAGCCATTCCATGCAACATGGCCTCCAACAAGATTATTGTTCGACAAGCCGATTGTTGCGCCTTTAGCATCTTTGACATCCTTCATCAAATCAGCAATACTGCTGCGCAAAAGAATTGGGAGGGCTTCCTGATGATGGGCTGGCGACCCATGAACATGCTCGGCATACTGATCGAGTTCCTCATACGTCCACGGCGAACGGTGTCCGGTTTTGCGTGCCACATCACGAAGGGTCAAGTACATTTCATTTCGTACAAAGCTGGTATCAGGCGAACTTTTTCCCGGTGGCACCACCCTGGTAAACAACACCTGATTTTTGGACTGATACAGGAAGAAAAATGCAGCCTGCATTTCATACAATCTTCCGGTATGCACATGGCGCCCACCAGCGTCCGTATCAAAATCTTGAGCTGAAAATTTTTCGTCAGCAAAAGATGGTGATGGTAAACATAAGAGGGAAAAAACAACAAATAATGTAAAAACAAACTTTTGGTGTTTCATGGCCGGAGCAATTAAATCCTGTTAACAGCCGGAATATCATTCCAAATTTTATCACACAATTCTCTCACCGTTGAAGCAGCAACAAGCGCAAAAACATTAACCTTAATGCAAACATCATGGAAATATTTGTTTTCAAGAGGCACCTTGAGCGCGGCAATGTCGAACTCCGTTTTACCCAAACCCTGTGGAGGCCTCTCTTTCAGTTTCTCGTTTTTGGTAAGCACCAGATTCCAGCACTCTTCAAGCATGGTCGCCGTTCGCTCCTCCGTCTCCTGCATGCTGATAAGTGGCACTTTCTTTGCGGCTGGAACATGCTCCCAGATGATATCACACAGCTCACTCACCCTGGCAGCAGCTACAAGCGCCGAGGCAGAAACCTCTATGCCAACATCATGAAAATAGTTGTTTTCAAGATGTTCCTTGAGCGAGGCAATGTCGGCATCACTTTTGCCCAATCCCTCGGGTGGCGCGCCTCTAAAGATATCGATTTTTGCCTCTTTCTTGAGTTGCCACAACGATTGCAGCATATCGATCGCCCTCGCCTGTACTTGAGATTTTGCAATTTGACTCATAGCTTCTCCCATCAAATATTTTGCTTTTGGCTGTTCATATCAATCACAAACCGGCAGCGCACATCACTTTTCATCACCCGGTCATACTTTGGCTTTGAATGAGTATCAGTCTGAGTTTGAGCAATGGAAAAATAATCATAATACAAAGAATGCATACTTCTTTAAAAGTAATTTAAAAAACTCAGCAAAGGCAATAATGAGGACTTTTCGGTGAATTTTGTGGTATTACTGGGGTCACCTCAGAATTGGGACATTAAAGGGGGCGCTTCAGAAAAGTCGGGTACCAGCAGCACATTACTGCAATTTTCTTGCCTGATCACTCAAGACAAGGTTGCATCCTGTGGCACTTATTGTTGGCTTATTTTGTTATCACTTGGGTTGTTATGACAAACATATGAATCACCATGCAACGAAGACAATTTATTTTTACTGTGTTCAGTGCCACCATGGAGCAACCCGCTCTTTCGCTTGGCTTACAAGCAGATTGCGTTACTGCATGAATACTGTAGCGATGGGCTTCGTGAGAAAGCAAAAAAAGAACTGACGCCAATTATGCTGATATTTTTTCTGGTTTATCTCGGTGGTCTGCTGACCATTTTCAGCCCTTGCGTGTTGCCGGTCTTACCATTTATTTTTGCCCGTTCAGATAAATCTTTCTTCCGCAATGGGCTCCCTATTTTGCTCGGAATGGCTGCAACCTTCACACTATTGGCCAGTTTTGCAGCAGTAGGTGGTGCCTGGCTGGTTCAGATCAATCAGTATGGCCGGTATGCTGCGATGTTGCTGTTATTATTCTTGGGAGTAGCACTCATCTTTCCTGCACTGTCTGATCGCCTGATGCGTCCGTTTGTCACTCTGGGAGGACGCCTGGAACAACAAGTCGATAAGAAAGGCAGTCTCAAGGGCTCGTTGCTACTGGGTGTGGCAGTCGGCTTTTTATGGGCACCTTGCGCCGGTCCGATTCTTGGTTTGGTACTCGCTGGCGCTGCACTGAATGGCGCAAATCTTTATAGTGCCTTATTGCTCCTGGTGTTTGCTTCCGGTGCGGCAACTTCGCTTGCCTTCGCCCTGTTTGCAGGGGGAAAAATTTTAAAACTGATGAAGCGCGGACTGGGAGCAGAGCAATGGATACGACGAGGTTTGGGGATTGCTGTAGTGTTCGGTGTATTATTTATAGCCCTCGGTTGGGATACACGCTTTCTGTCGCAGTTTTCTTTTTTAAGCACCGCCACAACTGAACGTCAATTAGTTTCCAAACTCACAACAAATTCAGAAGCAAGCAACCATACAACAACTGCATCGATGCCACCTCTCGGGGGTGCAACACTTTGGCTGAACTCTCCACCACTGAAGAGCGAGATGCTGCGCGGCAAAGTAGTGCTGGTGGATTTCTGGACCTACTCGTGTATTAACTGCTTACGCACTTTGCCTTATCTGAAGGCATGGAATGACAAATATAGAGATCAGGGGCTGGTCATCATCGGCGTTCATACCCCGGAATTTGCTTTTGAAAAAGAACAACACAATGTAGCACAAGCTATTCATGATCTTGGTCTTA
>CAIYWF010000293.1 GCA_903929845.1 uncultured Chlorobiaceae bacterium
TCTGACCGCATCCTTCACA
Organism: uncultured Chlorobiaceae bacterium; assembly: GCA_903929845.1. Lineage (GTDB taxonomy): Bacteria > Bacteroidota > Chlorobiia > Chlorobiales > Chlorobiaceae > Chlorobium. The sequence continues at coordinate 20 of CAIYWF010000293.1, forward strand.
GAAGCAAGCCTTGATCTTACCCTCCAAAATAAACTGCCTTTTTTTGGACTCTACCTTCATATAATACGTGCTGGTTGTTAACTCGACTTAGCGTCGTCAGGATCTTCACTGTTTTTCTCCAGCCTCATGGCGCAATATAGTGCCTGGCGCCTGAAAAAAAAGGAATGTTCTTAACTTGCTTCATTATAGTAAATCCCGCAAATAAAACAACCAGATAATGTTACGGAGCTTATTTATGGGTCAATGCATCTATAAGATCTGATTTTGTAATCAGTTGAAGCCTTCCATCCGACATATTTATCAGTACGCCGGATGCGTTTTGCTGTAATTTTGCGGATAATTCAGAAATTGTGGCATCCAGGGTACAGACAGGAAATGGCTTCTCCATGAATCCGACAACCTTTGAATTCATCGCATCGTCGTTTTCAATGAGTATGGAAAGAATCTTGTTTTCGCTGATACTCCCAATCGGAGCATTATAGGAGACAATAGGAAGCTGGGAAACATCGTTCTGCTTCATCATTTCGAACACTTCAGCAAGCGTATGTTCCGGCCAGGCAAAAATCAGATCGTGGCGCGCTTTCAACTGGAGAATATCCTCTGCGGTAATCTGCTCAAGAGCCGATTTCGTTTTCCGGTAAAAACCCCGTTTCCGCATCCACTCATCCCGGTACATCTTGCTGAGATAGTAACCCCCAAAATCATTCATCACCACAACAACACAGTCGTTCTCGCCGTATCCCGCAGAAGCCTGAAGCGCTGCGGCCATTACCGCACCCGATGCTCCTCCGGCAAAAACAGCTTCCATCCGCAAAAGCTCCCTGCCACAGTTGAATGCCTCATAATCGCTTACCTGCATCACTTCATCGATTACCGACGGATCCCAAAAAACGGAAGCCTGTTGAGAACCTATCTCTTCAAGTTCGGAAAAAGCCGGAATTCCCGGTTTTCCATCTTTGAAAAGACCGGCATAAATTGAACCCTGCGACTCAACGCCGACAATACGGATAGCGGGATTCTTTGCTTTCAGAAAGCGACCTATCCCGAAAACCATTGCCCCTGAACCCATAGGCACAAACACATGGGTAACTCGCCCGTCCGTCTGGCGAAAAATTTCGTTGCCAGTTGCGTCGCTGTGAACCTTGAGGCTGAGAGGGTTCTCATACATTCCGGTAAAAAAGGCATTGGGAATGCTTTTTACCAGACTTTCGGCCACATTCATGCAACTGCGTTGCTCGCCGGGCAACGCATCTGAAGGTGTGATAACCAGTTCGGCACCAATGGCCCTGAGCATATCCTGTTTTTCGCGAGATATTATATCGGGGACAGCCAGAAGCAGCTTGTAGCCTCGGCTCACACTGGCCATTGCCAGAGCAATCCCGCTATTGCCGAAACTCCAGTCCACAAGAGTCATGCCTGGATGAATCAGATGACGCTCTTCAGCATCTTTGACAATTGTACACGCCACCCGGTAATAGTGCGACCATGCGGGATTCATGTACTCAAGTTTAGCCATGACCTTTGGCTTTATATGTCGGGTCATCTGTTTGAGAAGAACCAGAGGCGTTTCTGCTGGAAGCCCGAAGATATCGTGGTTCGGCATGATAGTAACAGAAAAATGAATTAAAGTGACAAGAAACCCTCGTCACATTCAACGGAAAATATACATTAATTGATTAATTCATGACACCAGAGAAATAAGCGCCTTTCATGTTTGAAAATCAGGGACAAAATATGTTTTTTTTGATGGGCGTTCCAACTGCCGAAAAACGCACTGCTCAAATCTCTTTAGACAAAAAACCTTTTAACTGCAAAACGGCCCGCGCGTTATGAACGAATACAAAGCAGGCTTTTCGACAAGGGAAATTCCTGCAGAAAATATGACCGAGGCTCGTATCTCTTTGGAGCACCTTGTCTGGAATGCACGCCTGATCCGTGAAAGAATGAACGGGAAGGCCCGTATCATGGGCATCGTCAAGGCAAATGGCTATGGCCATAA
>CAIYWF010000294.1 GCA_903929845.1 uncultured Chlorobiaceae bacterium
GTGTCTGTTCCTTTTTATCGTGTATGTCTTATAATACATACGTACACGTTAAAAAGCAAGAAAAAAGCACGATTTTGCTTGAAAATCGTGCCTGCGCGGTGATGTTTTTCGTTAATGTGTACGCTTTATCCGACTTTCAGGGTAGTAAGATTGTCACCAGTAGTGAATGGTGTTGATGTTGCGCTACCAGCACGACAGGCATACTCCCATTCTGATTCAGTAGGAAGCCTGAATGTCTTGCCTGATTTCTTTGACAGCCATTTGCAATAAGCATCAGAATCATTCCAGCTTACATATAAAACTGGATGATAATATTCCTCAGGCGGTCGTTCATTACCTGATGTACCATACCTCCAGTTTAATCTCTCCTTTTCTTTCTACTCTGTTCCATCCCATATTCTGCTGCAGTTATCTTTTTCGGCATCGGTCTGATACTTTGAATCGGCTATAAATTTTAGGGAACCTCTAAAAAGTGTAATTTGGCAAGTCCTTCAAATATTTTATTCATTGCATAAATGTGATTATGATTGAATCATTATATTTTTCTGAAAAGTAACAGAACTTTCCAAATCGGTAAAGATCTGCATTTCGCTAACCAAATTTACCGCATACCTTTCCGCCAGATATCCGCAGAACAAAGTTGCGACAACTTGATCGTGCGAAATGAGCTGAACATGGAAATATGGTCGGTAAAGCTCATCTTCCTCATAAGGCGTTTTGTGGTAAATAAACTCATATTTCACAGAACACAATAATTGTTCTATCAACACCTTGTCAATCGCTCATATTTTCAAAAATATGAACCGGCATCGGGGAAGGAGCGCTGTCTCGGAAGGAGTTGACTTGCGGTAAGCTTGATATGGGGATAGCCTGATGGTGTACTTTATATAACCAGTCCGACTAAATTCTACGAAGAACCAAATTTGAAGTATAAAACTGATCAGATATATCCTGATGAAATATAGTGTGTTATTGTAGTTAAGCTTTTCATTGGCAACTATTCTTCTCTCTGAAAAATCTCTTCAATAGCCTGCTGGATAGTGTCAACGACCATGCCTGAGGATACAAGACTTGATATGTCGCTGGCAAGGTCTCCAGCTCGACCATGAAACCATGCGGCGGCGGCGGCGGCATTGACGAGAGTAGCCCCTTTTGCTGCCAGAGCGTCAATCATACCAGAGAGAACATCTCCTGATCCTGCGGTTGCAAGCGCTTCAGTGCCGCTCGTGTTGAGGAGAACGGGTCCATCTGTACCTGCAATAATTGTGGGATTTCCTTTCAGAAGAATATGCACTCCATGCTGGCGAGCAAAGTGTTGTGCTGCTTCAATTGGGTCTGAAGCAATTTCTTCAGTGGGAATGTCAGAGAGACGGCTGAACTCTCCATAATGAGGCGTGAGCAGTACGTTGTTGCATTGGCTCAAGATTTCAGATAGCCCAGTGGATGAGATGGCATAGAGCGCATCCGCATCAAGTATAAGCTTTTTTTCGGTAATTTCGGAACATGTCAGCAGCTTTCTGACCAGATTGATGGAGTTCTGGTCGCGTCCGAGACCGCATCCGATCAGAATTGTATCAGCCCATGAGGCTTTTTCGAGAATTGTAGCAATATCTCGTCCGATGACTACCGCTTCCGGTATGGCATGGTGGATAGTATTTGCAAGAGTGATTGGCAGGGAAAGGCAGATATATCCAGCCCCGGTTTTCAGGGCAGCCCTGGCAGAAAGGATGGCTGCTCCAACCATTGAGGCATCCTCTGTTTGAGAGCCAGCAATGATCAGCACCTTGCCGTTGGTATGTTTTGCGCTTGCTGGATCTCTAAGGATGAAATGTTCAGCGGCAAATTCCTGGTCGATCATCAGGCAAGAGGGGAGGGAGACCAAAAAGCGTGGAATCGAAATTTCAGCCACATGCACCTCTCCACAACAGTCCGGTCCGTCGTTCAGGTAAAATCCTCTTTTCAGGAAGGCCATGGTAACGGTGATACCGGCGAGGATTGATGGTGAAGCAGAGCAGCCTGTGGTGGCGTCAAGCCCGGAAGGAATGTCCAAGGCAATGGTCAAGGCGCCAGTTTTTTCGTGCAGAGTGTTGATAAGCTCAATGCCATCACAGAGTGGGGAGGGAAGTGCTATTCCCGGTTTGGTCAGGCGAAGTCCGGTACCTGCAATAGCGTCGATGAGACCGTCATAGCTTGTTTCGGCGATAGAGGGCAACGCTTCATCACAGCTTGAGAAAATGCGCAGGTTTGTTGAGTGCTCCCTATAGGTTTCGAGAATAGTGAGTCCTTCGCGATTGATTCCTTGCAGCACGGCTTTGGGATAAAGGAGGACAAGATCAACCGAAGCATCGAGATTGATGAGATGGCGAGCGAGCACAAAGCCGTCGCCGCCGTTATTTCCTTTACCGCAGACGACAAGGAAAGAGGTGCCGGAAAATGAATCCGTTTGCAGGTGCTCCCTGATAATACGGAGGCATTCACGTCCAGCAAGCTCCATAAGGCGAGTTTCACCGATATGGAGCAGTTCAATTGCCGCCTTGTCGGCCTTTTGCATCTCAGGTCCGGTTACAACAGGCAACATGATGTCTCCTTATTTTCGTGAACAGTCAGGTTTACAGTTCGTCAAGGTGCAGGGCATGTTCGAGTGAGTGATAGTAAGCATTTTTAAGCTCATCAATCGTGAAGGCAAGAATCTTTTTGCCGTTCATGGCTATGGATGCATCTTGTTCAATAACTTTTCCTATTATACGCGATGGCACATGTTGGCTGGCCGCCGCATCCATTACCTCCTGAGTCCTGTCAGGTGAGATGCTGATCACGACTCTTCCCTGGGCTTCCGAAAAAAGTTGTTCCTGAATACGGAAAAGGGAGTTCTCTGTATTTTCCAGATCAACAGTGAAGCCGAGCGGAGCTTCAGCATTCATGATGGCTTTTTCAGCAAGAGCGACAAAAAGGCCTCCGTCTGAAATATCATGTGCGGAATGCACAAGTTTGTTTTCAGCCAGCATTACAAGCAGCCGCTGAAGGTTTGTTTCGTGCTCAAGGTCGATTGATGGAGCATCCTGGCCGGGCGTGCCGTACTGCATCACCAGGTATTCTGAACCGTCAAGCGAGAGCGCCGGATTTCCCAAAAGAAGGATGGAATCACCGGGGTAGGTAAAGGTTGATCCGACAAGATTGTCGATATCATCAAGCAGGCCGATCATGCCTATGGTAGGGGTCGGGTAGATTGCGGTGCGCACACCACCGATGAAGGTTTCATTATAGAAACTGACATTGCCGCCGGTTACAGGGGTGTTGAATGCCCTGCATGCAGCTCCCATTCCGGCAACAGATTCCTTGAACTGGAAGTAAACCTCCGGTTTATAGGGATTCCCGAAATTGAGACAATTGGTTATTGCCAAAGGTTTTGCTCCAGAACAGGCAATGTTCCTGGCACATTCAGCAACGGCAATTTTTCCACCAGCCAAAGGATTGAGATAGACGTAACGGGCATTGCAGTCCGTTTTCATGGCAATACCTTTTTTCGTCCCCTTGATGCGGATCACCGCAGCATCGGTGTGGCCTACCGGGGTCACCGTATTTGTCTGCACCATAGAATCATACTGCCTGTAAACCCACTGTTTGCTTGCGATATTGGGGCGTGAAAGCAGTTCAAGACTGATCGAGCCAAAGTCAAGAGTTTTATCGTCAGCCAGTTCAGCCTTCGGTGTTTCCGGTTTTTTTTCGATAGCCTCGCGGATATAGACCGGAGCACCACCTCCCAATACCAAAGATTCGGCGGGAATCTCTACAACAATGGCTCCGTGGTGCAAAACTCTCAGGTGGTTGTCATCAGTGACCCGCCCGATGGTGACTGCCTGAACATCCCATTTTTTGTAAACCTCAATAATTTTCTCCTCAAATCCTTTTGCTGCGACAATAAGCATCCGCTCCTGCGATTCGGAAAGCATTATTTCGTAAGCGCTCATACCTGCTTCACGAATCGGCACAAGATCAAGATCAATCTCTATACCGCCCGCTCCTGTTTTTTCAATGCCTCTGGCGCTCATTTCTGAAGTTGAACTGGTTATTCCTGCTGCGCCCATATCCTGCAGACCGACAACAAAACCTGTGGCGATGGCTTCAAGGGTGGCTTCAAGTAGCAGCTTTTCCGCAAAAGGGTCGCCAACCTGGACGCTTGGACGTTTGTCTTCAGAAGCTTCACTGAGATCTTCAGAAGCGAATGTTGCCCCGTGAATGCCGTCCCGACCAGTGGAGGAACCGACAATCAGTACAGGGTTGCCTTTGCCGAGAGCGGTGGCGCTGACGGTTTTATGGTGCTCCACAATGCCGACCGACATGGCATTGACCAGGGGGTTGCCGGTGTAGCCCTCTTCAAAGTAGATTTCACCTCCAACAGTGGGGACGCCGAACGAATTTCCGTAATCGCCTATTCCACGGACAACACCATCAACAAGGTAGCGGACATGTGGATCTTTTGGTGAGCCGAACCGTAGAGAGTTGAGTGAGGCGACCGGTCGTGCACCCATGGTAAAAATGTCGCGGTGAATTCCGCCAACACCTGTTGCGGCTCCCTGATAGGGTTCAACGGCAGAAGGGTGGTTGTGTGACTCAATCTTGAAGGCTATCGCCAGATTGTCGCCGATATCGACCAGACCTGCGTTCTCCTCGCCTGCGGAGGTAAGCAGGGCACCCCCCTCACGAGGCAGGGTTTTGAGCACTGCAATTGAGTTTTTATAGCTGCAGTGTTCCGACCACATGACAGAGAAAACCCCAAGTTCCGTAAACGAGGGGGTTCTTCCAAGAATAGCAAGTATTTTACCGTACTCTTCAGCATTAAGGCCATGTTCTGCCGCAAGGGCAATAGTGACTTCAACTTCAGTATGTTTCATTATGTACCAGTAAACGTTTCTTTGTTTCAAGGCTGCTGGCCGTGACAGTTCTTATATTTTTTCCCGCTTCCGCAAGGGCAGAGATCATTGCGTCCAGGCCTTTTATCTGCGATTATCGGCTGCTGCAGGCTCTCTTCATTTTCCTCATTATCTTCAACGATGGAATAAACACTTCCTGCAGAGGAGTGCTGGGCCACCAGTTTGTCCTGTCTGACAGCCGCTTTCCGCTGGCGCTCTTCCATTTCGTTTGCCTCTTCAGGATCGACAGGAAAGAGTTTAAACGCAAGAGAGAGAGTTTCAAGTTCTATGTCACTCAGAAGATCAATAAAGAGACGGAAGGCCTCCTGTTTGTACTCCAGAAGCGGATCTTTCTGGCCATAAGCGCGTAAATTGATTCCCTCACGAAGCGAGTCGATCTCACGGAGGTGCTCTCTCCAGCGAAGGTCGATGACGCTCAGGACAGCATATTTTTCAATCTGCCGCATAATCTCTTCCGGTACGGCAGCCTCTTTTCGACGATAGAAGGCGAGTGCGGTATCATAGAGTTTTTCTGCGGTCACATCTATGCCTTCGCGCTCAAAAGTTTCCCTATCAGGTTTGAACTCGATGGAGAGTTCTCGCATCAACTGCTCCTCAATGCCATCGACATCAAAATCCTTGTGATATTTTTTGATGACCGTATCACTGTAATCTTTTAGAAGGTCAAGAATATCGCTGGTCAACCGCTCCTTGATGAGACCATTTTTGCGCCGCGAATAGATTACCTCACGCTGCTGGCTCAGCACATCGTCATATTCCAGAAGGCGTTTACGGATAGAAAAGTTCTGTTCCTCAACTTTTTTCTGTGCGCGTTCAATCGATTTCGTGATCATTGAGTGCTCAATCACATCGCCCTCCTCATGGCCGAGCCGGTCCATCACTGAAATAACCCGGTCGGAGCCGAAGAGCCGCATCAGCTCATCTTCAAGGGAGACAAAAAAGACCGATTCTCCGGGATCACCCTGACGTCCTGCGCGTCCGCGGAGCTGGCGGTCAATACGGCGAGACTCGTGGCGTTCGGAACCAAGGATAAAGAGCCCTCCAAGTTCGCGTACATCCGCTCCAAGCTTGATATCTGTTCCGCGTCCTGCCATGTTAGTGGCAATGGTAACAGCGTCCTTCTGCCCTGCTTCAGCGACAATTTCAGCTTCACGATCGTTTTGCCTGGCATTGAGCACATTGTGGGCGATTTTTTTAGCACGCAGCATCCTCGAAAGCGTTTCAGAGACATCGACACTGGTAGTACCGACGAGTACCGGCTGCCCCTTCTTCTGCAGCTCCTCAACCTTCAGTACTATGGCATTATACTTTTCCCGTCGTGTTTTATAGACCAGATCATCCATATCTTTTCGGATAATGCTGGCATTGGTGGGAATAACAACAACATCGAGTTTGTAGATTTCAAAAAACTCCGAAGCCTCGGTTTCCGCTGTGCCGGTCATGCCGGAAAGTTTTTTGTAAAGACGGAAAAAGTTCTGGATCGTGATGGTTGCCATAGTCTGCGTTTCACCCTCAATCTTGACATTCTCCTTGGCTTCTATTGCCTGGTGCAGCCCATCGCTGTAGCGGCGACCGGGAAGGATTCGTCCGGTAAATTCATCGACAATCATCACCTGTCCGTTCTGTACAACGTATTCATCATCCCGCTCGAAAAGCGAGTAGGCTTTTAAAAGCTGACTGATATTGTGCAGTCGCTCAGAACGGTCGGCAAAGAGACGGTAGACCGCATCTTTTTTCTGGACTTTGTCAGCAACAGCGACTGATGTATCACTTTCAATAACAGCAACTTCTGAACCAACATCCGGAAGCATGAAAATATCGCTGTCCTGATGGCTGAGTTTGCTGAGAAACTCTCGTCCCTTGTCGGTCAAATCAATAGTGCCACCCTTTTCATCGACAGCGAAATAGAGGGCATCATCAACTTCATGCATTCGGCTTGAATTGTCTTTCAGGTACTCGTTTTCTGTACTGTGAACCAGCTTGGCCACACCCGCCTGGGAGAGCATCTTGATATAACGGGTGTTTTTTGGTTGCCCGCGTTTGACACGAAACAGGGCAAGGCCGGCATCTTCATCGCCAGGCTTGGTTTTCATGAGTTTTTCGGCATCGGTCAGATATGATGCAACCAGATGCTGCTGAGCGCGGACCAACTGCTCAATCCAGGGCTTGATGTCCTGGAATTTGCTGTTGTCGGCATTAGGCACTGGTCCTGAAATGATCAGCGGTGTTCTTGCTTCATCAATCAGCACACTGTCCACCTCATCAACAATGGCGTAGTAGAAGTTCCGCTGCACCATCTCTTCCGGGGTGCTCGCCATATTATCACGCAGATAATCGAACCCAAACTCATTGTTGGTGCCATAGGTTATATCGCAGGCATACTGATCCCTGCGCTCCTCAGGCCGCATGGTATTAAGAATAACACCTACCGAAAGGTTGTGAAAGGCAAAGACAGGGTTCATCCACTCCTTGTCTCTCTGGGCAAGATAGTCATTAACGGTCACGACGTGAACGCCTCTTCCGGTTAAAGCATTGAGGAATACCGGCAGTGTTGAAACGAGGGTTTTTCCTTCACCGGTTGCCATTTCAGAAATTTTTCCTGAATGGAGTACAATGCCGCCGATAAGCTGAACATCGTAAGGTACCATATTCCAGATCATCTCTCTTCCAACAACCTGATAAGTGTGCCCTTTAAGACGTACGCAAGTCTCTTTAACAAGGGCAAACGTTTCAGGCAGAATATCCTCAAGCGCAGAGGCTGTCGCCGTTTCATATTCCTTGGCAAGAGCGTCCAGTCGGGCGTTTATTGTTTCGACCTCTTCAAGATTAATGTCCGGATTGTCAAGTTTCAGGAAGAGACTTTTTTTCTCCTGCTCCATTGGTTCCAGGACGTTACGGACTTTCTGTTTCAATTCCAGCCCTTTAAGCCTCAACTGGTCGTCGCTGAATGATGCCAGGCTCATCTGCAGTTCGTTAATACTGCCGATTAAAGGCTGGATTTTCTTGATATCTTTTTCGTGTTTGGAGCCAAAGATCTTTTCAAAAATTTTCAACATGGGGGAGTGTACGCTCTAAAATTTCAGTTTTTTGGGAAAAGCGATGCCTTATGCAGCTCTCTCTTCGCTCTAATCCAATAGTTTGTCAAGGTATTGAATTACAGATTGATAAAAAAGCAGGAAGCACTGAAAAAAAAGCAGCGACAGGTGTACACTCCTTTTCTCGTCAATGAGTTCCTCCGGCCAGTTCAGCAAAAAAATCTTTCAGGTGCCTTGTCCCATAAACAGGAGCCACATGATCGAATTTGAGCGCTTCAATCGCGAATGAAAAAAGGTCGGCCAGATTCCGGTTAAAAAGTCCTGTAACCATAAGCCCGCCTTCTGCAAGCCAGAAGGGGAGTGGAGTTATCCAGGCAGTTTTGCCGCAGGCATGGAATGCCATCTCCATAGTCTCTCTGAAAGTGTAGATGTCCGGGCCACCGACAGGAATTTCACGGCAGTCGCCTTCAACAGCATCAACACAGACCTTGGCAAGATCGGCGCCATGAACGGGATTAATTTTTTTTTCTCCCTCCCCGATCATAAAGATATGGCCGCTCTGGGCCATGGTGAAAAATCGTCCCATGTCAGAAAAGTAACCGTTAGGTCTTATGACCGCCCATGAAAGAGCTGATAGTTTCAGAGCGGCAACAAAGAACTCATGCGCTTTGATTGATGGAATATCAGCCATTTTATCCTGATTGAAGACTGAAACATAGATAAACCTTGAAACCTTTTCGCTGACAGCCTGATCGAGGATCCGTTTGTTGCCAAGGTAATCGACGTCATTGCTGGTGTGTTCCGGGTGAGGAGCTGTAAGTCCGAGCGCAGAAAAGACAATGTCAATGCCGTTGCATATTCCCGTGATGCTTTCAGGAGCAGTCACATCACCGATGACAATTTCATCAATGATATCGTAAACCGCTGGTTCTCCGTGTGCTCCCGGTGTTTTGATTTTTTCAGGATTCCGCACAAGAGCCCTGACCTGATAGCCTCTCTCCTTGAATTCTTTGACAGCATACCGGCCAAGATATCCCGATGCTCCGGCAACCAGGACTTTTTTTATCAGTGTCATGAATGCTCCAGTTGGATTATTAATTATTAAAACGAGTGAAGTTTTTTTACCTCTTTCCTCCAGCAATGGAAGAGAATATGGCCAGCGTAACCGGCCAGTTCCGGATTCAGAAAAGTGCGCGCTTCTGCATCAAGCATAAGATAATTCGCTGGAGTTAAAGAGCGAAGCGCTGTTCTGCTGTTGAACCATTTTCCAAGGTATTGCCTGACATGAGTATCAATGGGGAAGGCATCAAATCGGCCAAGACCAAAAAGGGCGATACAGTCGGCAATTTTATATCCAATACCCTGGTTCAGGCAAAGCGTGTTGCGCAGCTCTGCAAGTGGAATGGCCGGATCGCAAAGAGCCTGCAGGTCAATTTTTCCATCAGCCACACCCTGTGCTGCGAGCACAATGTTTTTTGCCCTGATTCGGTTGTTGTTTGTGCAGGTGCTGAGCACAAGGGGATCGACTGCTGCAAGCCGTTCGGGAGTAGGGAATGTATGGAGGATAATCTCTTTCCCTGACAAGGTTATTGATATTTTTTTGCCATAGTTTTTTTTCAACATTCCGATCTGTTTTCTGATCAAGTGCATCCCAATTCCCTGAGCACACATAAATGAGATCAGGGTTTCATAGGGATCTTGCCTGAGTATTTTAATGGAAAAGAAGCTTTTTATTATGGCATAAAGCTCAGGATATAGTTTTTTGAAATCATGTGAAAAAGCAAGATTAACATCGATTTCAATTGAAAAATAACTCCTTATAAATTCAGAAATTAACGTTTTATCAATCATTATTGAATCAGATTGTATCTCAATACTATTATCAGATATCTGTCGTATTATAATAGGGTTATCTTTAATTATAGAGAGATAATATTCAGCATCAATAGACACCATATCCCACAAAAAAGATTGACCACTAAAGAGAGATTGTTTAACGTCTATTTTGTTATTTAAGGGTATAACATTCTTACTATTCAAAGAAATAGATTTTAGTTTTCAGTGATTAAAACATTGATGTAGTGTCTTTATATAATCTTGTATCCTAAAGCGTTTAAAATCTTGTATTAAAAGATTTTATTATTATTTATGTAAAAAATATTTATTATCTTTA